>JADKJE010000003.1:300000-441507 GCA_016722515.1 Alphaproteobacteria bacterium | reverse complement strand
AAACATCGGCAATTAGTGAATTATTCCAGTTTAAGCACTAGGGGGAGCCTCTGGAATTTCAAAATTGACCAAAGTATCTTCAAGACAAATTTCCAGATGAATTTGCAAAGAGCATCCGTAATACAGAATGCAGCCTAATGAATCAAGTAAATAGTTCCATGGTCCATCGAATAAATGGGTGATACAGACCGCCATCAATTCCCGGCAAACATCGGGTAGAGATCGGTAGCGGCCCGAGTAAAATTTATCGCAAAAGCTATAGAAGGTCATCAATAATGAAAATAAGCAGTACCGAAACACTAATAAATTACAGCAAAAAACGGCCTTGTTGTCTGTTCAATTAATGATCGACTAACGGATGAAGAGTCAAAGAATATTACCAATGAGCTTAAAGTTAATACCAGTGTTCGCACAATTGAGTGGGATATATTTCATGGTAATGATGCGATCTATTTGGCGGATGTTATACGTGTCAATAAATCAGTTGTCACTTTTAATTCATTTAATTCCGATATAGGAGATGTTGAGTTTTCTTGTTTGGCAAGGGCTTTAGAGGAAAATACCTCGATTAGGACTTTTTATTTGAATTCAACTCATATCACACATGAGGGTGTCAAGTGTTTTGCAGAAGTCCTGAGGGTTAATTGCACAATGGATTGTGTTAATCTTAGTGGTAATAAAATAGGTGATGAAGGATTAGAGCATTTGTGGGGGACTCAACAAAAATTGTTCGATTACGACTCTGACCTTGAAAAATAGCGGCCTGCGCTTGGATACCTTGCCTGATGACTTAAAGGGAGCCTTGGAGGATAATACTACATTTGAGAGTCTAGATTTAAGTTCTAATGAAATAGGCGATAAAGGAATAGAATATCTAATGGCTTTACTAGGAAATAATCAGTTTATAAATTGTATTGATTTAAGTAATAATAAAATAACAGATGTGGGCGCTAAATTGCTGCTCGAGTTTATAAACAATAATCATTCTCTTGTATGGATTTATCTAGCCAAAAACAAGATAAGCCCAACTGTAGCGGCTGATTTCGAAAAAGTTTTAAATAGAAAAACTAATATACTCGTATGTAAAATAACCGATAAGAATAATCCTGAAATAGAAGAAATATGCGAAATACATCAACAAGAAGCTCGATCATTTCTAAAATCGATAAGAGAACGAAAATTTCTGGATGATCAAGAAATTGTCATGATCGCTGAGCGCTTTCCGGCAATCGTAACGCTTGCGTTTTTAGGTGGTCACGAACTAGACGTTGAGCATACTTTGGCAGCCGTTGCCTATAGAGCATTTAAGTTGGGATTGTCACTAAAAACATCAAATTTGAGAGTGAATTTTAGCGTTGATTTAGATGATATTAAAGATAAGGCTCAATTAACCAGGCCTTTGGGTTGCAGACATTCCCCTTTATATAACTTTATCCAAGCTGGAATGTTGCCAAACATTTTAATCTGGTTAGAACAACATAGTGAACGCCTGACGATAGAAGATCTTTTGCGACCTGAGTGGTTGAGACGGGCAGATAAGGGTGTAAATTGTTTAAAGTTAATAGTTAAACATCGGCAATTAGCTGAATTATTCCAGTTTAAGCACTGGCGGGGGGAGCCTCTGGAATTTCAAAAATTGACCGAGTATCTTCAAGACAAATTTCCAGATGAATTTGCAACGAGCATCGGTAATACAAAATGCGCAGCCTTAATGAATCAAGTAAATAGTTCCATGCGGCCGTCGAATAAATGGGTGATACAGACCGCCATCAATTCCCGGCAAACATCGGGTAGAGATCGGTAGCGGGCCGAGAAAAATTTATCGCAAAAGCTATAGAAGGTCATCAATAATGAAAATAAGCAATACCGAAACACTTAATAAATTACAGCAAAACAGCCTTGTTGTCTGTTCAATTAATGATCGACTAACGGATGAAGAGTCAAAGAATATTACCAATGAGCTTAAAGTTAATACCAGTGTTCGCACAATTGAGTGGAATATATTTCATGGTAATGATGCGATCTATTTGGCGGATGTTATACGTGTCAATAAATCTGTTGTCACTTTTTATTCAAGTAATTCCGGTATAGGAGATGATGATTTCTCTTGTTTGGCAAGTGCTTTGAAAGAAAATACCTCGATTAGGAGCATTTATTTGAATTCAACTCACATCACACATGAGGGTGTCAAGTGTTTTGCAGAAGCATTGAGAGTTAATCGTGCAATTTATTCAGTTTGCATCTCTCACAATACAATGCGTGATGAAGGCATAGAGCATTTGTGGGGGGTACTCAAGAAAAATTGTTCGATTACGACTCTGACTTTGAAAAATAGCGGCCTGCGCTTGGATACCTTGCCTGATGACTTAAAGGGAGCCTTGGAGGATAATACTACATTTGCGAGACTTGATTTAAGTTCTAATGATATAGGCGATAAAGGCATAGAATATCTAATGGCTTTACTAGGAAATAATCAGTTTATAAATTGTATTGATTTAACTGATAATAAAATAACAGATGTGGGCGCTAAATTGCTGCTCGAGTTTATAAACAATAATCATTCTCTTGTATGGATTTATCTAGCCAAAAACAAGATAAGCCCAACTGTAGCGGCTGATTTCAAAAAATTTTTAAATACAAAACCTAATATACTTTTATGTCAAATAACCGATAAGGAAAATCCTGAAATAAAAGAAATATGTGACATGCATCAACAAGAAGCTGTATCATTTCTAGAATCGATAAGAGAACGAAAATTTCTGGATGATCAAGAAATTGTCAGGATCGCTGAGCGCTTTCCGGCAATCGTAACGCTTGCGTTTGTAGGTGGTCATGAACTAGACGTTGAGCATACTTTGGCAGCCGTTGCCTATAGAGCATTTAAGTTGGGATTGTCACTAAAAACATCAAATTTGAGAGTGAATTTTAGCGTTGATTTAGATGATATTAAAGATAAGGCTCAATTAACCAGACCTATGGGTTACAGACATTCCCTTTATATAACTTTATCCAAGCTGGAATGTTGCCAAACATTTTAATCTGGTTAGAACAGCATGGTGAACGCCTGACGATAGAAGATCTTTTGCGACCTGAGTGGGCGGGAAGGAGTGTAAATTGTTTAGAGTTAATCGTTAAACATCGGCAATTAGCTGAATTATTCCAGTTTAAGCACTGGCGGGGGGAGCCTCTGGAATTTCAAAAATGACCGAGTATCTTCAAGCAAAATTTCCAGATGAATTTGCAACGAGCATCGGTAATACAAAATGCGCAGCCTTAATGAATCAAGTAAATAGTTCCATGCGGCCGTCGAATAAATGGGTGATACAGACCGCCATCAATTCCCGGCAAACATCGGGTAGAGATCGGTAGCGGGCCCGAGTAAAATTTATCGCAAAAGCTATAGAAGGTCATCAATAATGAAAATAAGCAGTACCGAAACACTTAATAAATTACAGCAAAACAGCCTTGTTGTCTGTTCAATTAATGATCGACTAACGGATGAAGAGTCAAAGAATATTACCAATGAGCTTAAAGTTAATACCAGTGTTCGCACAATTGAGTGGAATATATTTCATGGTAATGATGCGATCTATTTGGCGGATGTTATACGTGTCAATAAATCTGTTGTCATTTTTAATTCAATTAATTCCGATATAGGAGATGATGATTTTTCTTGTTTGGCAAGGGCTTTGAAGGAAAATACCTCGATTAGGACTTTTTATTTGAATTCAACTCATATCACACATGAGGGTGTCAAGTGTTTTGCAGAAGTCCTGAGGGTTAATTGCACAATGGATTGTGTTAATCTTAGTGGTAATAAAATAGGTGATGAAGGTATAGAGCATTTGTGGGGGGGACTCAACAAAAATTGTTCGATTACGACTCTGACCTTGAAAAATAGCGGCCTGCGCTTGGATACCTTGCCTGATCACTTAAAGGGAGCCTTGGAGGATAATACTACATTTGAGAGTCTAGATTTAAGTTCTAATGAAATAGGCGATAAAGGAATAGAATATCTAATGGCTTTACTAGGAAATAATCAGTTTATAAATTATATTAATTTAGCTGACAATAAAATAACAGATGTGGGCGCTAAATTGCTGCTCGAGTTTATAAACAATAATCATTCTCTTGTATCGATTTATCTATCCGGAAACAATATAAGCCCAATTGTAGCGGCTGATTTCAAAAAAGTTTTAAATACAAAAGATAATATACTTGTATGTCAAATAACCGATAAGGATAATCCTGAAATAGATGAAATATGTGACATACATGATGATGAAGCTCAATCATTTCTACAATCGATAAGAGAACGAAAATTTCTGGATGATCAAGAAATTGCCAGGATCGCTGAGCGCTTTCCGGCAATCGTATACATTGCGTTGGTATGTGGTCACGAACTAGACGTTGAGCATACTTTGGCAGCCGTTGCCTATAGAGCATTTAAGTTGGGATTGTCACCAAAAACATCAAGTTTGAGAGTGAATTTTAGCGTTGATTTAGATGATATTAAAGATAAGGCTCAATTAACCAGACCTATGGGTTACAGACATTCCCCTTTATATAACTTTATCCAAGCTGGAATGTTGCCAAACATTTTAATCTGGTTAGAACAGCATGGTGAACGCCTGACGATAGAAGATCTTTTGCGACCTGAGTGGGCGGGAAGGAGTGTAAATTGTTTAGAGTTAATCGTTAAACATCGGCAATTAGCTGAATTATTCCAGTTTAAGCACTGGCGGGGGGAGCCTCTGGAATTTCAAAAATTGACCGAGTATCTTCAAGCAAAATTTCCAGATGAATTTGCAACGAGCATCGGTAATACAAAATGCGCAGCCTTAATGAATCAAGTAAATAGTTCCATGCGGCCGTCGAATAAATGGGTGATACAGACCGCCATCAATTCCCGGCAAACATCGGGTAGAAATCTGTAGCGGTCCCGTTCTAAAGTGATTAGCGTAATTCACCTATGACAAGAATGGCGCTAATTGCATAACGGCTTATCGAAACCCCATACACCAAAGATTAACTTTAAAAGACTAGCCTGGAAAAGAATTCATTCTTGGTAGTAAGGTTAAGGGTATGGCATTTTCATTTTCGTCGTCACTTCGGTTTCTTCTCACAGCCGGCTTTTTATCCTGGTCATCGTCTGCCCATGCTGAATTTAGCATGAGTGCTATGATTCTTGATTTTATTCCAGGAACCACAACGCATAAAGACATCGAAATTAGAAGCCTTGATGACCAGAAACAATATATCGCTACCGAGATTTATAAAATTAATAATCCAGGTGGCAAAAACCAACAGCAGGTTCTCGTCACAAACATGCAGAAATCAGGGTTGATTGTTTCGCCAGCAAAAATGGTGTTACCTGCTAAGGTTACCAAGTTAATGCGTTTTATTATGCTGACACCGCCAACCGATCAGGATCAAATTTATCGAGTTACCATCAAGCCTGTTGTGAATGAACTGGACAATAAGGAAGAGAAGGTTGCCCTTAAATTGTTAGTTGGTTATGAGGCGCTGGTGATTATCCGCCCTCAAAACCCACATCCTGATTTAATCGCTAAACGGGTGGGAAATACCATTGAATTTACCAACAAGGGCAATACCAATGTACTGCTGCAGTCCGGCCAGCAATGCGAGTCTGCCGGGCATTGCAAAGAGCTAACAATCAGCCGCATTTATGCTGGCCAAAGCTGGAGTGTCACCCTGCCTTATGGCAAAGCACCGGTGACGTATCATACGTTTGATGGGATGAATTCGAGGGATATAACACTGTAGGGTAGGAAATAATCAGTATTACTGTGATTTAGGCACCGATGAAAAGGAATTGCGCTAGTCGCGCAATGTGTATTGTGCTGGATTTCACTCTTTTTTAAGCAGCACTCGCCTGCGGCTCATACTGCTTAAAAAGGGTGAGAATGACGCCCCACACCCTAGCGTAAGCGTAATGGGCTGGAGATCTAGCGCAACACTATTTTGCGACTAGCAAAATTCCACATTACTGTGATTCAGGCACCGATGAGAAGGAATTGCGCTAGTCGCGCAATGTGTATTGTGCTGGATTCCCACACCCTAGCGTAAGCGTAATGGGCTGGAGATCCAGCGCAACACTATTTTGCGACTAACAAAATTCCACATCCACCTACTGACACACAAGTGGATCCGGGTAAACGGCGACACCATTGATTGTACTCACGTTCGACAGCTTCACCTGGCAGCGTTGATGTGAGGAACTAAACTTCAAGGCGGGATTTGTTTCATCAACCTCAATCGATGAGCTCTCCTGGCGTAATTCAAAGGTGAGGGTGTTGTTGTTTATAATCTCCCCCTGAAAGTTACCTTGTTCGTCGCTTACCGTTATGTTGCGTGCTTCCATTAATTTAGCATTGGCCAATGGGTTTCCTTTAGTGTCTACAACCCTTCCTAAAATAACGGTGATAGGATGGATGTCCCAATCCATATCAATGATATTGCCTGGGTAGAGGGTAACAGGCCGCTTGGTGGCATCAATCTCCAAACTGCTGTCATCTTTAGGCAGGAGTGAAATTTGATACGTATCATAAGGCGGTAATATTAGTAGGGTTTTAGAGCCGGTATTAAGGGTGGTTCGTTCTACCCCATTGACCAAGACGGACAGATTACTATGCTTGGTTTCTCCCTTAGGATTAATAATAACCCCACTGCCTAAGAGATTATCGCCTCCAAAGGCCGCGCTACGTCCGGTATGGGCAATGCTAAAGCCAAAGGCTCCATTGGCAAAGGTTGAATGGTTCGAATGGGTAATGGTTTCTTCAGCCAATAATTTTAGTCGTCCTAAGCGGCTGTGGTAATCCAAGTCAACCAGATGATTTTGGTAATGGGCTTGCTCACGTGATTCTGCGCCAACAACCAATAAATGGGTCGGATCTTTGTCATCATTCCAGGTGACGCGGTTATAAGCATAGGGGAAGCGTTTGGTATTATTCGACGTTGCACTCGATGATGATTGATCGCCAGAAACGCCTCCTTCACCCACATATCCCCACGCCCCCAGGCGCAGCGTTAACCGCAAATAGCCAGAATAGATATCGCCGGTTTGTGTACGATTGGCATCGGCATAAAAACTAAGGTCATTTTCACCCTTCTGCCACATATTCCAGCGAACAAAGGGACCGATGGCATACGATTTAACATGCTCGGAATCTTCACTGCCATTGGCTTGAAAATTAAGAGAAACATCAGGCAAGACAAGATAGCTTAACAAGGTTGATCCCTGAAACGTATCTCCGTGGATTAAACGCTGTGCATCATGGGGTAACAGCGCGACATTTGGTTCGCCGGCCCATATTTTTCGAACATCAGCCGCATACGAAATTTTCCCTTCATTCCAATTACTTGCATAAGATACTGAAAGTCCTACATCACCTCTGGTGCTGCCCATGCTATTTAAACTTATTTTTTGATTTGGTTTAAAAAGCAAAAGGTTCCCAGTTCTATATAACCAGTATCGCCGACATCCATGAGGCTTGCATTGACGCCGATATTATCCGTAATGCGGCGAATGGTATCGGCTTGAAAAATGGGAGTTGATGAGGTTTGCGGCAAGGGTTGGGTTTGGTCTTGCTGCCGGACAAATCCTGCCATGGTATAATAAATAGGTTGGCCTGGTGGAGGGATTTGGAAATTTTTAGCAAAGAAACGTTTTTCATCGCGGGTATTGCCATTGGGTTCGCGGATGCGGATGGTAATGTCGTACGCACCTTCAGGAAGGGCGGTCGTATCAATAATTTGATTTCCCGCTTCATAAAATTCGGTAGCGTAAATAATATTATTATGGAGCAGGGTTACCCAACTGCGTGTGGGAAGAAAAAGCCAAATTTGGTTACCAGCATTGCGTTTTTGTGCCAAATTAGTGTCTAACGATGTAGCCGCGGATACCCCCGTTACTTGAAGCTCTGGCAATATATGATGGGCCAGGCTTTCAAAATACCCCGCTTTAAACAAGTAGCCCTTTTTATCTAAACTAAGGAGTGCCGAATCCATCCGCTGGGTATCCTGGGTATAGACATTCACCAGATTAAACCGCCCCTGGCCATAACCAAGGGTAGAGTTTTGGATCATTGAAAAACTATCACGGCCATCGGGCTCTTTACTGACATTGCCTGAAAAAGAATGAAGTCCAGAAAAGATGTTTTCGGCTGGGGGAAGAATTCGGTCATTTTTGCTGTCTTGTTTGTCAAGCAGGGTTGAATTGATAAACAGTTCAGCCTTAAAATGAGACTCATCAAAAATAACTCCCGCAACATCAGGGGTGAGGGTGCCGCAATCATTCTTTGAAAAATTACCTGAATAGCGCGAACAGATGTTCTCGGCGTGATTGCTGATCTTGCCCGATAAGGTGGTGACTATTTTATCCAGTGCATCAGGCTTAATGGCTGGAATCGTGTTTAACAGCTCATTGATATTTTCAAAGGCAACCGTTTCGGACGTATAGGTAACCATAGCGGAACCAATCATCCTGCCACCATAGGATACATCAACCTTACCTATCTGTGGTTCATCCAGAAATTCAAATCCACGAGGTGCTCCAGCTTTAACTGGAATAGCAATCGGTGCAAGAGGGTTGTCACGTGCCTGTGCGTCTAACCCAGGAAGGCATGTCAATAGGATAGCAATGAAACATAGAACACCCCGAAACAACATAAACTGTGATTATCATACCCCACTGCCTTTATTCCCTAAGACGCACTGTATTGACGTATTCTTGGGCGCATATTAAAACCACGTTCATGATCAAATTTCAATATAAAATTAAAAAAAACGTCACATTTAATATCGTGGTTTTTCCTTTATGGGAGGGCGGTGTTTTGATGTGGCAACTCTCTATACAAAAAACACCTTATGATTCAATACATGATCACATGACGTATTCAAAAGTGAGATTAATGATTAAATCAATAACAAATCATTAATTTTTAAAATAATAAATTGGTAATATTATACGCAAATGAATAACATCTTAATAATTGGATGGTAATATTAAATAATGGCTTGCAATTAATATGCAATAAATGATTAATAGGAGTAGGGTATGGGTAAATCATATAAAATGGTGTTGGCTTTGTTAGCAACAATAGTATCGGCCTCACAAGTTGAAGCAGCGACACAGGGTACCCTGGGAGCTACGTCTACAGGATCGCTTACTATAAGTGTGACAAAACCAGCACGTGTAAAAATCAGTGGGTTAACAGACCTAACCCTAGCATCATGGGTTGATGGCGATGGAGCCGTTACGTTAACCAACGATGTCTGTGTCTATTCAACACGGCCATCTGGCGCTTATACAGTAAAGGCAACGGGTAGTGGTACAGCAAGCGCATTTACATTGAGTGCCAGCGCAGTCACCTTACCTTATACCGTTACGTGGAATTCAGGTGGTGTTGGAGCGTTGGCTAATACTGGTACAGCGTTAACTGCCAATGTGACATCGGGAACATTAAATAATGCAGCAACTGATAATTCTAATTGTGCGGGCACAACCCCTGGAAATACCGCCAGGATTATTGTGGGTATTACCAATGCAAATATGCAAGCGATCAGTGACGGTGTGTACACCGGAACATTAACTTTATTAGTTTCACCTATTTAAAGTGCACGCCCAATGTTGAGCCAAAAAAAATATCATTCTGTGATCTGTGGCTTAAGCCTGCTTATGGCAGGGTTAAGCCACAGTGAAGCTTATGCAGTAAACTCTGCACGTATTTCAAGACTTAGCGATGTAACGGTGCCATTATGGATCACGGGTAATGGTAATATCCAACAGGATGTTTTTGTATGTGTGTATGTTGGAGGAACACCAGCGACGCGTAATTACCATGTTACGGCCACAGGAAATGGTCCAGGATTTTTAATAAAAAATGGTGCACGCTCGGTGGCTTACTCTGTTCAATGGAATGATGGAGGGGCTGCTAATCCTGGTGGTGGAACGTCAAAAACCCTAACTTCTGGAAGTTCAATAGCAGCCAGCAATGCACGATTTCCAGCAGACACGCCGTTCAATAGTTCCAATTGTAACGGTGGGGCATCCCCCACTGCACGAATAAGGCTAACCATTACCAGCGCTGCACTTGATGCCGTACCAGATGGTACCTACACAGGTACACTGAATATTCTCATTTCACCCAATTAAAATAAACGCCTTGGGAAGGATATCCTGGCCTCTTCCTAAACCTCATTGCGCATACGCGCGCTTCCATTATTTTCCAAATTTCCGCTCTCTTGCTGCATAATCAGCCAAGGCTTTGAGGAAGTGGTCTTTGTTAAAATCAGGCCAGAGTGTATCGGTAAAATAAAGCTCGGTATAGGCGCACTGCCACAAGAGAAAATTACTGAGCCTGACTTCACCACCTGTGCGGATGAGTAAATCTGGGTCAGGGATATTGGCCGTATAAAGGTAACGGGAAAACAGTACTTCATTAACCGTGTTAGGATCCATCAGTCCAGTAGATACCTGGAAGGCAATAGATTTACACGCATTAATAATTTCATGACGACTACCGTAGCTTAAGGCAATATTCAACACTGATTTTGAATTGTGCGAAGTTTCTAATTCAGCTTTCGCTATCAAATGCTGGATATCATCGGGAAGTACAGCTACATCCCCAATAATGTGGAGGGATACCCCGTTTTTTTTTAGTGAGGCTAGTTCATGCGTTAGGTAGTAACGCAATAAATCCATAAGCTTTTTAACCTCATGATCCGAACGTTGCCAGTTTTCGGACGAAAAGGCATAAATAGTGAGGTATTTAATACCCGCATCCTGACAGGCACTCATCACTTCACGAATGCTTTCCGCACCCTTTTTATGGCCTATCTCCCGAGGCAATCCTTTGCCCGTGGCCCAACGGCCATTCCCATCCATAATGATGGCAACGTGGTTGGGGGTTTTATTAAAGGAATGAGGCATGATAAACCTATTTTGCTAGTAAGCGATACGGATACTGAATTTACACTTTCATGATTTCAGCTTCTTTTTTACCTGCTGCTTCTTCCACCAATTTGGCAAAATCATCCGTGATTTTTTGGATATCTTCACTGCCAGAATGAAGCTCATCCTCGGTGATATCACCTTCTTTTTCAAGTTTTTTAAGGACATCAATTCCATCACGGCGAACGTTACGCATGGCAATTTTAGCTTCTTCAGAAAATTTACCCAATACTTTGACCAGCTCTTTACGGCGCTCTTCACTCAAGTCGGGGATATTGATACGGATCACGCTGCCTTCAGCCATGGGATTAAGGCCAAGCTGGGCATTTTTAATGGCTTTTTCAACGCTGGAAACCACGGATGAATCCCATACCTGAACGGTAATCAGACGCGCTTCTGGTACGTTAACGGTGGCCAATTGATTAATCGGCATATGGTCACCATAGGCATCAACGCGGATATTATCGAGCAGGTTAGCCGAAGCCCTGCCGGTACGCAAGCCATTGATATTATGTTTAAA
Source organism: Alphaproteobacteria bacterium (assembly GCA_016722515.1). Classification (NCBI taxonomy): domain Bacteria; kingdom Pseudomonadati; phylum Pseudomonadota; class Alphaproteobacteria; species Alphaproteobacteria bacterium. The sequence goes on along the minus strand of JADKJE010000003.1, from coordinate 430,012 downwards.
CTGGTGCAACGCACCATCCATACGTTTACTGACATCCTGTGCAACTTGCTTGGTCATTGTGTTACTCCATCAACAATAGTAAAGGTTCCGTTCCCACAGATCACATCTGAAAATGCGTTATCATCGTGAATGCAGAAAACAATAATAGGAATATGATTATCACGGGTGAGGGTGATTGCCGAAGCATCCATCACATTAAGCTGTTTGGTCAGCACATCCATATAGGTAAGGTGATCATACCGGATGGCGTTTTTATCTTTGAAAGGATCGGATGAATACACTCCATCGACCTTGGTTGCTTTAAGCAACGCCTGGCATCCCATTTCAGTCGCACGCAAGGCAGATGCCGTATCGGTAGTAAAAAACGGGTTACCTGTACCGGCGGCAAAAATAACAATCCGGCCGCGCTCCATATGGCGCAGCGCACGGCGACGGATATAAGGCTCGCAAATGCTGTCCATAGGGATGGCTGACAGCACCCTGGTTTCAACATTCATTTTTTCTAATTCATTTTGCAGGGTAAGGGCGTTGATAATGGTCGCCAACATTCCAACATAATCGGCACTTCCTCGCTCCATCCCCGAGGCCGACCCAGAAACACCACGAAAGATATTGCCTCCGCCCACAACGAGGCAAATTTCGACGCCCATCTCGTGGACTCGGACAATTTCTTTGCAAACGCGGTTGATGATTTCGTAATCGTGACCATATTGAAGCGTTCCCATCAACGCTTCACCGGATATCTTTAAGAGAACCCTTTTATATTTAGGATTGCCTGTCACTGGCTCTCTCATGCTTCCCTCCCTAAATAATCCTCCTAAGGTTTGGCCTTAGGAGGATTTAACATTCACTATTAGCCGCGCATCACAGCCGCTACTTCAGCAGCAAAATCAGTCTCTTTCTTCTCGATGCCTTCGCCCAATACAAACAAGGCAAAGTTAGAGATAGCAACAGGAGCGCCAATATCCTTAGCAGCCTGTTCCAGAAGATCAGAAATTTTGGTTTTACCATCGATGATGAAAATTTGTTCCAGCAGCACGACTTCTTCGTAGTATTTGCGGATACGTCCTTCAACCATTTTCTCGATGATATTCTCCGGGCGACCTGAAGCTCTGGCTTGTTCAACCAGAACATCACGTTCACGCGCCAAGTTTTCGGCGGTTACGTCTTCAATGCGCAGGGCTTCCGGTTTTGCAGCAGCAATGTGCATAGCAATACGGCGGCCCAATTCATTTAATTTAGCTTTGTCTCCGGTAGATTCAAGCGCGATGATCACCGCAATTTTTCCCAGTTCTGCAGTATCTGAATTATGCAGATAGCTGGCAACCACACCATGTTCAGCGCTGAGGCGTTGAACGCGACGCAGATTCAGGTTTTCACCAATCACTGCGATATGGTTCACAATCTCATCCTGGATAGCATGAGATGTGCCAGGGAATGTTGCAGCTCTGAGGGCTTCAATCGAAGTGCCTTCTTTTAATGCAACCGATAAAATAGAACGGGTAAGATTTTGAAATTGCTCGTTTTTAGCAACAAAGTCGGTTTGACTATTAAATTCAATAATCACTCCGGTATTGCCTTCAACTTTAGCACCCACTAATCCTTCCGCGGCCACATTTCCAGATTTTTTAGCAGCAGAGGCGAGGCCTTTTTTACGAAGCCAATCGACGGCTGCTTCCATATCGCCATCGTTTTCAGCGAGGGCTTTTTTACAGTCTGAAATACCGGCATTGGTTTTAACACGCAGATCTTTAATTTGATCCATGGTAATGGTAACTGACATACACGATTCCTTTTTTAAAACGACAAAGATCCATTATTCTTCAGAAGCAGCATTATCGCTGTCTGTAGGTTTTTTGGCTCTAACTGGCTTTTTAGCAGGTCCTTTATTTGGGGCAGGCTTAGCAGGGCGTTTACGAGCTGAACGTTTGTCATCTTTATCAGAAGACTCACCGTCAAACATATCACCAGGAACGTCTTCCGAAGCACCAAGATCAACACCAGAAGCGCTCAATCCGTCTTCTATACCAGCAATAACAGCATTGGCAACAGCCTGGCAGTAGAACTGGATAGCTTTGCTTGCATCATCGTTGGCAGGAACTGGATAGGTAATGCCTGTAGGGGTTGAGTTACTGTCTAAGATAGCGATCACTGGAATACCAAGAGCTTGCGCTTCTTTAACGGCAATATGTTCTTTGTTGGTATCAACAATAAACACCAAATCAGGAATACCACCCATATCACGGATACCACCAAGGCTACGCTGTAATTTATCGTACTGGCGGCTTAAGTCCAGACGCTCTTTTTTAGAAAGGTTCAAGCGTGGGTTATTAAGTTTTTCCTCGTAGCTTTGCAAGGTACGGATAGACAGGGAAATGGTTTTCCAGTTGGTAAGCATTCCGCCGAGCCAACGATGGTTAACGAAATATTGTCCGCAACGTTTAGCTTCTTCAGCAATAATTTCAGTTGCCTGACGTTTAGTACCAATAAACAATACCCGGCCATTGCCTCTTACGGTTTCATACACTTTTTGCAGTGCAGATCGAAAGAGTGGCACAGTTTGTTGAAGGTCAAGAATATGAACCCCGTTATGTTCACCATAAATATATGATTTCATTTGTGGGTTCCAACGCATGGTTTTATGACCAAAATGCGCGCCAACAGAAATAAGTTCAGGGATAGAAACGTGGGGTATACGATCAGAAACAGACATAATAATCCTAATATTAAGGTTTAAACCGCCGCAACCAAAAACACCCAAGAACCTCTCAGGCACCTTAAAATCTGGCTGCGTGTGATAATACCTACCTCGAATCAATCAAGATAAGCTGGGTAAATTTACCCTACCGGCGTTGGGTTTGCAAGTGTTTTCTATAAAGAATATCAGTACCGCACGTCCGTCTTCTATCCACCTCTCGGAGTAGGGTCAGATTCATGCCTTCTTTGGCATGAATTTGGGGTGATGGGAGGGGCTCGATAGGGAGTGCTGCTTGGCCTTTCTTGAATTGACACAACCGAGCATTTATGCAACAGTTCCCCCATGAAATCAGCTTCGTTACCTCACATCATTATCGACAAAGACGCGACACGGCATCTAGAACAGGGATTTCCGTGGGTGTATCAATCGGCCATTGCCTGGAACTCGCAACTTGAACAGCTTCAGCCTGGAACCGTTGTGCAGGTAAAAAGCAAACAGGGTAAAGCCTTGGGTATGGGCATGCTCAACGCTCGCAGCATTATAGCCTTGCGAATGCTGCATACAGGCTCAGGGCTTGTAACCATTGACGAGGCATTTTTTAAATATCGGTTTGAGCAGGCTCTGCGTAAGCGTGAAGCACTTATCAAGATTCCCTATTATCGTCTTATCCATTCAGAGGGTGACCAGCTACCGGGACTCATCATCGACCGCTTTGGCGATTATACGGTTTGTCAAACTACGACTGCAGGAATGGAACTCTTAAAACCATTCTGGGTTCCTGCACTTAAAACGTTGCTTAACCCTAAAGGTATCATTTTCCGCGACGATGGAGCATCCCGAAAAAAAGAAGGATTAAAGCTTGAGGTTACGGTACAGGGCGAACAGCCTCCCACACCCACGGAAGTGCATGAACGTAACACAATCTACCTGGCCAACCTCATCCATGGCCAAAAAACAGGCTGGTTTTATGACCAACGTGAAAACAGGGGCTATGCCGCCCAGTTTGCGAACAATCAGCACGTCCTTGATTTATACACCCATACAGGCGGGTTTGGCTTGCCTGCAGCGCAACAAGGCGCCCTTTCTGTAACCCTGGTTGATGCCTCAGCTGAAGCCTTAAAACTAGCCAGCCAGGCAGCGATGTTAAACCATGTCGATTCCCTCTGCTCCTATGAAGAGGGAAATATATTTGAATTATTACCTGCATGGATCAACGAGGGCAGGCACTATGGCTTAATCATAGCCGACCCTCCGGCATTCATTAAGGATAAGCAATATATCGCCTCTGGTTTGCGGGGATATCAAAAACTGGCGTTCTTATGCGCCCAACTTTTAGAGCCCCAGGGAACCTTGTTCATTGCCTCATGTTCGCACCATGCTGAGTTAAATGCCTTTCGACGAGCCGTGGAAGCCGGTATCCGTGAAGCAGGACGCGATTATAAACTGCTTCGTACTAGCTTTGCCGATAAAGACCATGTGATTCATCCACAGCTTCAGCAAAACAGCTATTTAAAGGCGCTTTGTTACCGGCTATAGCATAGGTAGAGATCATTTTTAAAAAATCACAATATTTAATTTAATAAAACTTTAATGAATCTTGCTTAGAGATCAATTGAAACTATAACCATATATTAAATTTATAATATTATTGAATTTTAAGTGTTTTTAAGGTAGAATAGACAAGATGATGGGTGAAAAAAAGAGTGCAGCGCCTTTCCATTTTTGATGGCAGAAATATCCTAAATCTTCAATAGATAAAGCGATTTGGAGGAAATGGTAGAATATGGGAAGAAAGAAAAAAACATATAACACTGAGGATAAACGACTACCTACTACTCCTCAAGAAGTAGAGCAAGAAAAGACAAGAGTCGTTGTCGAACGTCTGTTTAATGGCTATTTAGAAAGCATATCGGGCACTAAACGTGATTCTTCAGTTAAAGATCAGGATTCTCTTTTTAAGAAAAAAATAGAGGATTATATTACTCTCTATAATTGTATAGCCGAAAAAGGTCTATTTGGGATAAAAAGTCTTAAAGATACAAACGTTAATGACGATATTAAATTTTTAATAGATGAAACATTGAAAATCGAAGTACTAGTGAAAGACCTATTAAACGACAATGATTCCGTTAATGCATTTAAAGAATTCACAGCTAAAAAACAACCAAATATCTTAAAAACTGTTGTTGATTACTATGCAGCAAGAATGGATCCTCTTTATGGAGAATTGCTAGAAGTATTCCAGAATAATCCACAGTTGTTTGTGGATAAAGAATTTACAGTGTGGCTTGAGAGATGCCATGAAAAGGAAGAATTTGATTTTTCAATTTTAAAAGAAGGAGGAAGTTGTCATAACAATCTAGTTGAAGAAGATCGGCACCGTTTAGAGAGCATTTCTGATTCATATCATTCTATAAAGCAAGAAGTATCTAATTTTAAAAAATCTGAGCTATTTAATACACTTGAAGAAGGTCTTAAAAATGCTCTTAAACCAGCTGCAAATAAATTTAAAGACCTTTCAACAGCTGAAAATTTATTTACCTTTGGAAAAAGCAACGAGGGTACTAGTGCATTTATTCGGCGTACCAATGAATTGAGTAAGAAACAGCAGAAAAAAGGCTTGGAATTTGAAGAAATGTTAAGTGAATTTCATAAAAAGCTGGGTAAAGCTGAAGAAATTCAACTTTTCATTAGGAAATTAGAGTCTAGTCCTGATGGCACTGATAATTTTAAAAAATCTCCTTTTAAAACCGATGCTATTGAAAAGACATTATCGACGTCTATTACAAACATAGATAATAAAAATGCCCTTAATACGACCTGGAAAGCATTACAGAATATTTATGTAGATTTGCCCCACGAAATACAGGTTGAATTAACCCGTGATGCACATGATGTTATAAGCGGCAAAAGGGACGTAAGCAATTTTATATCAAATGGTGAGGCGAAAGGTGAAAGCCTAGGGGAATACTCAAATAGATTGTCCCATTTACACAGAGGAGAAAAATCTGTCGCATTTCTTACTGCTGTCACAGACTTTAACAAAATCATTGCGCCTCATTCAGAGATTCAGATTGATTTATATACAGCACCAAGTAGCTTCGATCAACCGCTCTACAATAAAAAACTGGACGATATTGTTAGCAAACAAACCGCTATCCCCCTCACTATCCGAAAAGCTTGGGAGCGCATTCAAAATGCATATCAAACATTGTCCGCAGATCTCCAGATAGAAGCCGCAGACCATTCACGTAATCTTTTCAACAGCCCATTAAATGTAGCTTATAGCCGCTATATTGAAAAGGATGGTGCAGGCGGAATGATACGACGTTTTAAAAGCTATCAAGGGATCTATGTTCGTGCCGTTATCATACAGGATATCAGCCAATTATTGTTTTCAAGTTCGGTCAATCAAGGCGAAAAACCTCCAGAAACGATAAAAGAAAAATTAGATGCGATCAAGAATAAGGTTGAAACGGGTGATGCACATCTATTAAGTGGTTATGATGCTAAGCTGCTAGGAGTGACCGCTGAGAGATGGACAAGTATTGCTAAAACAATACCTTTTATACAGATGACCTCAGGGGCTGCAGGCGCGCAGGTACTAGCCGAATTAGCAGGAGAAAAATATACTGAGCAATTAAATGGCTTTTTCCAATCATTGGATGCAGAAACCCAACGTAGCATTCTTTTCCAATCCGTTGGTGGCTCCATTACGTTATGTCTGCATGACATGGTATCGAGTATTTCTAAAGATAACAATATTAATCCTGATGAGAAAATACTTTTATTCAATAAAGCACTAAATATCATGGGTCAAGGATTAGTTGATGAGGTTAAGAATGATAGTACAATAGTAGTAAAAGAATTCTGTAAAGAAGCTCGAACTGTGCTCGCTGGAAGCGGTACCACTGATGCTAAATTGGATAATTTTAAAGAGGTAGTGAACAAATACTCTTCTAACCCTGAACACGGTTTTGCACGATTTGCTTTGAAAAAAGAAGCAGAGGAATTGCAAAAAAAAGAAAAAATTATTTATTATTTAAAAAACATTACCCTAAATGTTGAAATTCAAGAAGCACATATCGATAGAGGTAATGTTCTGCGAATTATGTCAGGCTATCAACCTGTATTTTTACATCAGGAAATGATTGATATAGCACGTAAATTGATGGATCCTCAATATCACCCTGAATATAAATTAAACCAGTTGGATACATTCAAAGATAAACTAGATCACGAAGCAGAACATAACTATCTTCAGACACTTAAAAAGCTATGTGATGTCAAAGCCTATCCTAATATCAATGCAGATAACACGCTTATTGCCATTCCCGGTCAAGATCTTTATTTTAAGCCAGACGATTTATTTCAAATATGGGGCAATGTGCTTCTTGTAAAAGCTAGCACAGAATTGGAAAAACCTCCGTCCCCAAAAACATCCAAAATATTTAATTTTCCCAAATTTAAATCAAGGGCACAACTCCCGGTAAGCAATGCTGAACAAAGGAAACATGCGCAAGCGTTAGTAGAACAAATATCCGCTGCTGTTAATTTAGTAAAAGTGGTTGAAGAGGCTATAAAAACACCACTTCATAAAATAATTGCATTAAGTGCACAAGAAGGGATTGAATGGACAGACTGGCAATCAGTCAATGATTTCATGAACACCATAGACCTTCAGTTTAAAAGAAGCGCTGAACTTAGAGCACAACGTAACATATTTGATAAGATAACCAATCACCTTACTATCAATGGTGTATCTGGTGCTATTGAATCAATTTTACAAAAACTCGATGATAATATGGTAGCTTTTTATCAAGCAGAAAGGAAAAGTCAGCAGGAGATCTTTAAGGAAACAAAAAGTAAAAAAAATGAAAAAGAAGATCCAGTAAAAGAAGAAAAATGGATAGCAAAAAAGCCATCCAAAAGCACCTCTCCTAAGGTTCAGAATAGCGCGACGATTGCTAATGATAGCGTTTTAGAAATATGTAATGCCATTGAAGAACGTTCATCTAGTAATACGGAAGAAAAAGAAAATGACAGGCAGCGTGCAGTCATTGACAACCAGCTAGAATGCTTGAAAGGATTAGAGTCGAGCATTAAGGAAGGTGCATTCGGCGGCGGTACCGTTGCTGCCAGTATCCGTACCGCTACCTATTCAAAAGCAACAAGAATACCTTCCCTGGAACCAAATGACATTGCAAAAACAATGCTTTCTGGTGTTAAAGATACTGATCGTTTAATGGTATATACTATCTTAGATAAGCATGGGGCACTTTCCTTCGGAATGCAATCGTATATACAGAAGGCTGTTGCTAACAAGATAAAAGAACTGCATGCTCAAAGTGAACCGCAGACTATAAAGCAGCAATGGCAATCGGTTCGCGTTAAAAAAGAGAATCTACCTATTCGAAAAATTGATATAAGCAAAGAGGGGAATGAATTTTTTACCAGGCCTTTTGAAGAAATGCCAGCGACCGAAACGACGGCTCGCTACAAGACGGAAAGAAAGAAGGAAAGTAAGGAGAATAGTAAGGAGAAAAGAAAGGAGAAAAGAAAGAAGAAAAGAAACCCAGGAAATAAATCAGGTTCATTCCCGCTAGAAACTCCTTCTTCATTAAACAGCAATCCCTTGTTTAGAAAAGATAGTCCTGAGTTTAAGTTTTTCTTAAATATCTCTCAAAATACCGATAAGAAAGATCACGGGCAAGAATGGGCAACGGGAACAGGAATTAATAACATCCTTCATATCTGCCTGGGCTCCACGCATGCTCATATCGTCCATCCTGACCAGCTTTCCACGGCAAGTCCCTTTGCAGATGGGGATGTTGCAAAAGAAGCATTTAACTCTATAAAAGAGACTCTAAATACATTTAAAGGCAATCCTCAGGTGATAAACCCTGAAGTAGCTAAGAACTGGCCAGAAATTGATATTCCTAAGCCTGTTGTAATGGTATTGAACACCGGGGATTATAGGCTTTCCGAAGCAGAGAACGAGCAGATAAAAAATCAACAAATGACGGTTACCGCCACAAATGCTGGTTCCCATTGGGTAACCTGCGTCATATTGCCGAAACAATATAAACCACCACAAGGAGACCCTTTGAACAATGAAAAAGAATTAGTATTTCTCATTGATTCTCTTGGTCCGCGTACAATTTCAGATGCGTTCAAAAATGCCTTGACGAAAGACGCCGAATATACGGTACCTAGTGATTTTTTACCTGAATATAACGAGGAAAACGGCAAACGCATCATTCTTGCCCCATTACCTGATGCCGAATTCCCTGTAATTCCAGAATCAAAGCAACAGGTAGGCTGCGTAGACTGTGGGTGGTGGGCAACCTATAATGCGCTGATGGTTGTCTTAACCGGCAGAACTGACTATATGAATCAGTTCAAGGGCGACAACCGTGCCCCGGCCGAAGCGTTAAGATATTGCTGGCCAGCTCTTTCAGGTGAAGTGCATACGGATATTTTTAATAAGGAGGATAGTCTTTTTCATTCTTCGCATAACACAATAGGACAAAGTACACAAAAAAAACAACAGCAGGAGCTAGCCAAAAAAGAACTGGTTAATAATCAAGAACAACACGTACAAAATTGTAAGATAGCTATTTTAAAAATTAACAAACAAACGCTACATAGCTTTCTTGCAGATAAGAGTGATGACGGTAAAGCCATTCTTGATGCTGCTTTTAATGCGATTGAAAATGATTTAAGCGAACGAGGTGTCAATGTAGAAGGGTCAACCTCTCCTAGAGATGAAATAAAACAACATAAGGGTAAAACTGGTTTAATTACTGTACGCAACCGTTATGTTGCAAGTTGTCGTACCGCTATAAAGGCTGCGATATCGCAGCCTTTATTGGATAAAATTAACACAGCAAATTCAGTTGACGAGACCACCCCCAATCATCTTGATTATTTAGAAAAAAGGCTACACCTTGTAACCAAGGTTTCTGAAATCAAAAGTGGCATTGAATTAAAAAACATTATTGCTAACCTACCTAATGATCAAGATCTAACCAGGATTAGTAATGCGTTCATTAAAGAAAATGGTGATCGTGACGTTGAAGAATTTTGTATAAAATGTGTTAAACAGCATTTTCTCGAACAAGTCAGCATTGCTGAAGATGCATTAAAAAAAGGGAAGTCTCAAGTACTTAACGTCGTAGCTGAAGAGCAGCAATCTAACGTTATCCACGAACCTAACCCAATACCTCCTAATGAAGCCGATTGGGGGCCATGGCAAGCAGTGCGGGATAGGGTTGAAGTTGGAGACGGGAAATTAACGCCACAACAGCAGGAGCAATTTTATATTGAATGGCTGGTTCGATCCAAGCAAATAAACGCAGATACTCATTACAATAAAATTAATGATTTTAAACAAAATTTAATTGGCTTATATGAGCGCATCGTTAAAATAACTGAAAATAATAGGATTATAGAACGCAACATACCCCCTGATGACTTTGATAATCATATAACATCCTTAATACGTTTAATAGATAATAACCCATCTTCATTTAATCATATTGAATCAAGAATAAATGAAATAAATCCTCGTTTATTAGCGCCTCTAGTTCCGTCTCAATCAGACATTGCTAATAATAGAGATTTAACAGGTGCACAAAAACTTGAACAGCTTGTATTTAACGAATGGAATATTTCTGAAGAAAACCATGAAAAAATACCAAGTCGTATTTTTTCTCTTGAATCAAGTGACAAACAAGGGAAAAACGATCTTCATTCCTGGACAACGGGTACTTATGTTAAAATAAGCCGGATATCTGGGATAGATGTCGTACATATTATTCCAAGTGCGACCACAGCAAACAAGGTTACATCTGAAAACCGAGTTTTTCACAAGCTTGAAGCAGGAGAAAGAAATCGAGAGGGGCTTAAAAATAAAATTTTGGAACAGCAGATCTATTTTGTATGCGATGCTTACGATAGGGAGGTTGAGCAAGGATTCAAAGGTGGCTCTAAAAGTAAAGATTTAATACCACAGGCTGCCAAAGCAATAGCATGGAATATTTATCGCGCTTATAGCCAAAATAGTGTCGGCGAAAACACGCCAGTTGGAGAACTATCTGAACAACAAAAGCTTATATTACAGATTGAAAACAATATTACAGTGACATTGAGCGCTGGAATCTTAATCGCTCCAGATCATTTGAGAAGTCTATTTGATTATAGCAATAAAACAATAAAATCATTAGAAGTTCAAATAGCGGGTAAAGCTTCAAAGGATAAAATGGATGTTAAATCCCTCAACCAGCTAGTAAATGGAGTGTTAACCCAAAGTTTTAATGATGCTATAGCACCTGATGCATATCGTTTGAACGCGTTATTGCCAAGCGTCGCACATGCAAATCTAAAAATTAAACTACACGAACATGTTAATGCCGATTTAGATAACTATAATAAAGCCTCCCCAAAACCAGAACTTCCCTCTCATGATCCTGTAAAGCTTGCACGTCGTGAAGCCCGAAAATTGCGAAAGGATTTATTAAAATTAATTAAAGAAGGAAGGGTATCGAAAGGGCAAAACAAGCCAGTTAAATTGACACCGGATCAACAAAGCCAAGTGTATAAATTAATCTTGAGTTCCTGTGAAGCAAACGCACCAGGACAACTGAATTTAGATTCTATTAAAGGTAAAGTCGAAGGACCGGGAGAGCTCGATGATATAAAAGGCTATTTATTAGCGGCCTCACGCCGGTTATTTGGTAATCCTCCAGTTCAACAAACAAAGGATAAGGATATCGACTTCCAAACTTTTGGATATGGAAACGTTGACCATTATGGACTTCGCTCTGCTATGACGTTAATGGGATTGTCCGAGGAACAACGCACTACTATTTGGCAAGAAAAAGTTATTAACTCACTTAAGACGTTATGTGAAAAAGAGATAAATATAATTGAAGCAAAAAATAAAGAAGACAATATTAAGTTAGAAGAATGCAAGTCGGCGATTATCCATGCTTGTGAAGATAATAAAAAACTAGAATCGGCTAAGTCTTTTTATGGTTCTAACAAAGAATTGTTTGACCAAGCTATTAAGGCCCTTTACTCAGATGCCAAAATGAGCGATGTGTTGGGTGCACTTCCATTTGCAAATGAAAATTTTATAGCTGAGTTTAGTGAACTCTATAATATTGCAAAAGGAAAACTTTCGCAAATAACCAATCGTACTTTTAATGCTGATCTAGATCTTGCGGCGACCTATAACCGTTTATTACAAAATAAAACTACGGATTATCCTACACAAAAAGCTATAAGTTCAGCACTTTGGACATTTGCCAGTGACATAAAAGATCGCTACGTCAGGTTATTGGATAATTTACCAACAGCAAAGAGAGGGGAAGAGAGTGATAGAAAAACTCATATTGCGAAAAAGAAAGAAGATCTTAAAAAGATCAATTCTAAAAACATCGCAGAATCGGTTAATTTAGAACAGATTAAGAGCATTAATATCGAGGGTATGCTAGCTGAAGAGATTCGTATTATTCTTAATGAGTTGGTAACAAAAGTCAATAATTTGCCACAACCATCTGTTGACAAACAGATAGAATTTTGGCAAAAGAAGAATAATTTTTGGGTAGTAATAAAGAGGTTTATGAATGCCAACGCTGCAATGTGTGACAGTTTTGCCGATAATCTCAGAGCAGATGATAGTGACATTACAACAAAACCAGCATTATCACCCTTAATCCAGGAGCTATTGACCCCTGATAAAGGTATTCGATCGGCCATTAATGCTGCGTATCCCAACTCTGCTGATGAGAAGAATAAGTTAATAGCTGCTGCCAGGGTTGAATTCAGGAGTGTCTGTGATAAGCAACTATTACTTTGCAATGAGCACATTAAAATTTGTAATGAAGAGGCAGAACGGGTTGTCCAAGAAGCTCAGGAGGCCGTATCTCGGGAAAACGCAGAACGACTTAAAAACTGCAAAACATATATTCTCACCCCAACCGAGGCTAATGTCAATTCGCTATTAGCAATACTGTCTCAACATCCGGATGTTGTCAGACAGGCCTTTACCGACATTGAAGCCGGACTTCAAACAGATCCGATGGCGCTAACCGGTGATCAATTAACCGCTATGAAGACTAAAACAGCTCCTGTAATTGAAATGGTAGTCAATTCTCAATGTGGTAATGCAGAAGAGTTAGCTAATGAACTTCATAATTATGGAAATACCATTGGCGAAGCTATTGAATTAAGTGATCATGCCAAGCTAGTTGATGAAAATAATCAATATACACAGGCTCTTGGGATATACTATACAATTCCTATTATTCAAGGAACTACACAGGAGAGTCAGCGTCAACATTTGGCTGAGCAACAAAGACTTCATGCGCAAAGACAAGGTTTAGAACAGAACGCAACCACCGCAATAAACGATTATTTACGTATAGAGTACCATACAAGGAATGCCGATGCTGGGGACAATGAATCCCTGGACAAATTTATTGAACGAAAAGGACACGTTCTTTTTAATGAACATGTGCAAGGTAAAGAAGATGTTCAAGTTCAGCAGTATATTACTTCCCTGAATGCTCAAAAGGAACGGGACGCTAAAACTGCATCACTTAACCCCGTTTTTAATGAAAAAATAAATGCCCTATTCATAGCTGCTGATAACGCCGGCATTAACGAGAATAATTACGCTGTTAAAATAGATTTCTGGCAAGCTGTAATTGAAGCGGATACTCAAAATGATTTCGTTCAGGCCGTCGAGACTACAACTATTGCAGCGAGCAATGAAAAAAATCTTTTATTAGGTGCAGGACAGAAGGTCTTTGGAACTGGCGCTAATAAAAATGAACCTGAGTACGGAATGCGTGGTGCCATCAATGCTGTGTATGATGCAGATGACCAAGTAAATACTTGGAACATTTTAAAACATAAACTGGTAGTTGGTGCACAGCAGCGAGTAGCAGCCGCTCAACAGCAACAACAAGAGGAAGAGCAGGTTGCAGCCGAAGTTCAAGCATGTAAAATTGATATTATAAACGGTCATGCACGTAATCTGGTAGGCGCAACTGGCCATATTAGACTTTTAGCTTTCAACGCTATTGAAGCAGATATGCAGGCACGTGGGTTAAATATCGAAGCTATTATACATGCTAGGCCTCCGGTGGAGAATGACAGCGCGGTTCCTCAAGTGGATCTTAATCGGTATTTAAGTGCGTGCCACGAAGAAATTAACACTTCTATAACACAACCGATTATTGAGTCGGTTAAGCAGCAATTGCCTGTGCCTGATGGTCATTTCGCTGCTAATCGTCCTAATTTACAAAGACGTCAAGATTTGTTGCAACGAGTTGCGGCAATCAATTCCCAGGCAAATTACCAAAACTGGCATGCCGAAGAACCATTGATTAACGTTCCACTATTAGCAGCGAAAGATCCTTTCTTTAGGGATGGTGATGCAGTTGTAAAACAATTTTGTATCGATAGTTTTAATACACAATGCCTGCGTTCGGTTGCGGAGCAAGTAGAACTCATTGATCGTGCTGTGAATGCAGCACCTGTTATAGCCCCCCCTATAGTGGCACCTAATCCTGTTATAGCACCTCCTATAGTGGCACCTAATCCTGTGATAGCACCTCCTATAGTGGCGCCTAATCCTATAGTCGCAGCCAATCCAGCTCCTCAACCTGTTGCGGCCAAGCAGAAACAGGTAGCGCGTGGTAAAGCTAAACAACAGCAACGTGATAAAGACCCAGAACCATCACTTAGCCAAGAGTCAAAACCGTTCCTTTTCGACCAAACGGACAAGCCCCAAAACGCTTCCTGGTCTTCTGCAGCTAAGCATACTTTATGTTCAAAATGGGGCTTGGCGATTGCAACAATTTTGGTGTTAGCCATTTTTTGCGCTCCTTTCTTACCGGTCGTAGCCAGCTTTGCGGCCATCACACTTCCAACAGGGTTGCCGTTTTTGGTTACCCTTGGTGGTTGTGCTCTTGCTGCTGGAGCTTTTGGATATAAGGCAAATGCTCATCATTCGCAGCAAACAAAAGCTTACCAAGCTGAATTTAAAGCACAACAACGCGACCAGGGCGGAAGTAACTACCGCGATGTCGTCTCCAAAGAACAATCCAAGACCCTCCGTGATAAACAAACAGGGAAGGTGGTCGATCTTTCGAAAGGCTCTGGCAGGAAAGTGGGTGGTTAATAATTATATTTTTCCAAGATAACAAAGATTGTCTGTCGAATGCTTACTGGACTCTAGTGATTGACACAAGGGGCGGGGCTGGCCATTTATTTATATTATGAAATAAAAACATCATCCTTCATAAATATACAGCATATATATAGTATACATTGTTTATTATAATTTATAACTATTGTATTAATTGTTGGATATTTATATGACTAATTCAACTGAGAATTTAAATTGCACGATTTGGGATATTTTGAAATACCTGGTTCCACCTCAGCAATTTCAGGAGATAAAACAAAACAGTACCGAATGGGAAGATATTGATTTAGCGGAACATGCAGGAAAATTTAACCGACTCTATCACAATAAACGCTTGATGGCCTTGTTTAAGGTTCATTTCCTTGATCCCTGTGATATCGATCTCTGGGATGATTTACTCATAAAAGATGAAGCAGGTATAGAAGCGTTTTTAGGTAAATATAACGATGTTGTGCGTGCTGCGGTTTTTCTTGCGGATAGCTCTCATTATGATTTATATGGTTGGAATTATTTTTGTTTTCTCCATTTTGCGTTTAATGATGATGATAATAATGATCTGCATCAAGAAGCCTTGCGCGCACTAGCAGCCAGCCATTACAGTAATTTACACGTATGGGACTTCACTGAACGATTCATTCCATTAAATGACCGCCTATTAGCAACATTACTTCCTCAACAAGAGATAAGAGCTATCTTAAGTGATAATCAACAAATGCTGTGTGCCATCAAAGCGTTTGCTTTGGTCAAAGATATTGCGTCGTTGCGACAATTAGAAAATGCGGTACCTCATGTTTATGATTCTGCCATGCGGCGTTACCTTTTAGGTGAAGCTAAAAAACATAATACGTATAACTGGATTATGGAGCAACACCCTTTGGGCGGCAAGAGCATAGCGGTTAAGTTTAGTGGTTATGTGGACAAAAGAGATTATGCTAATGCCTTTCAATTATTTTTTGAAAATAAAGAAAAAATCATTCAATCGGGTGACACACATCAGGTTAAAGATTCATTATCTACATTATTGAAAGTTACCTTATTAGAACCAAACATAAATTTCATGCATAAACGAGCATTGCTTGACGCATATATAGACGTGCATGGTGGGATAGAACAGGCGGTTAGTTATTTGTTTCAGCCCCATACTCATGCCCATAATCATGATTGTCTGCGGGCTGTAATGTTGTTTTTAGAAAGAGTGGATAGGCAGCAATATAAAACGGTCTTAAACAGTTATTTTGTAGAGCTATGCAAAGCAAATGACATCTTTAAAATAGAAGCATTATTACGCTCATCGGCTAGGCCGTTGATTCATGTTAAGGAAGCTATAGAAAAAATTATCACCTACGTTAAAAATTCCCACTATCCAGAGGGGCTTCATGTGCCTTATAGTCTTTTGGTTGTCGATCTTTGTCATAAAGACCCAATACAGTCATCTTTAAGTCCAGAGATATTAAAATTTATAGGCTATGGTTTAGTATCCTGCGCCCGTGATATGAATATTGATAAACTAAAGCGATTCCTCCGCAAAGATTACGATCCGTACGTATGCCAGGAAGGCATAAACGGTGCATTTGCATCTATTAATGACCATTTAGCTCCACGCTCGCTTCCTAACAACATTTCTATTCAGCAACATAAAATCCTTCGGCTGCAAGAAAAGCAGGCTAATTTATCACGCGATTTTAAATGTGCGCCCAGAGATGAGAAAATTTTAATTATGCAGGAACTTGATAAGGTCAAGGAATCCATTTTGAATAACAAAGAATCGATTTTGGAAACGCAAACAAGTATAAATAAAACCCTTCCTTTTATAAGAAAATTACTTGAAAGGCATGAGCGACTGGATCGTCGCCCTACATTTTTACCAACATGGGCGTCACGCTGTACCCCCCAACCTCAGCAACCCGTAACAGTGGAATCACGTATGCTCTAGGGCATTTTCATGTGTAGTTGTGCGTGGGAAGAATGACGAAACTTTAGACGTCCTCATCTAAACATCGGCGATCCAGCACAACACTCATGGCGCAACCAGTGCAATTATCCGTTCTTCCTACGCACAATTAAAATGAAAATGCTCTAACTAGTTAGGCATATTGTTCAACGTCTTGCACGGCCATAGCAGAAGGTACTAGTAATTCCTGATAGACTGAAAGCGTTTTGTTGACCATGGTATCCAGGCCGAAATGTTGTCTGATATGTTCACGGGATACGCGGCTCATGGCTTTACGCTGGGCATCCGTTAAGGTGAGGGCGTGACGGATGGCATCAGCAAGGGCACGGGCATTGCCAGGTTCGACTAACCAGCCTGTTTCACCATGTTTAACCGTTTCTTTGGCTCCACCATGGTTAGAGGCAATTAACAATCGTCCCATAGCCTGTGCCTCCGTTGCTACCCTCCCAAACGCTTCAGGTTCAAGGGAAGGGCTTACAACCACCTCCGCTAGCATATAGGCGGCTGGCATGTCGAGTGTACTTCCGGCAAAATGGACTGAACCAGCCAAGCCATATTTATCAATAAAATAGGCCAGATCATGGGTGTATTCCGAATGAAGCCCTTGATCATCGCCGACAAACACGCAATGGTATTTATCTTTTGGAATTTCGCAGAGTGCTTCTAAAAGCAAGGTCTGGCCTTTCCAATGGCTAAGGCGTGCAGGGAGCATGATGATAGGCCTGTCTTCTGGAATTTTCCAATCACGCACCAACGAGATTAATCGTGAAGGTTGTACCGACTCAGGATCAAAATGCTGTAAATCGACACCGCGATGAATGACGCGGATGTTGGTATTGTCGACATTATAATGTTGACGTATGTGGTCGGCAATAAATTCGGAAACAGCAATGACCTTTTCGCCCTTCGTCATGATGGCGTTATAACGTTGTTTTAAATCACTATCAATTGAGTACGTGCCGTGGAAGGTGGTTAGAAAATGGACATTTTCACGGTGAGCCGCATAATAAGCACTCCAGGCAGGACCGCGTGAGCGTGCGTGGACAATATCAACCTTATGTTCTTTGATAATTTTGGCAAGGCGGGTGATGTTGCGGTAGATATTAATGGGATTCTTAGAAATAAGCGGTAGCTTAATATGATAGACGCGCTCGCCTTTGAGCCAGGTTTCCAATTTACCGCCTTGCGAAACCACGATTGACTTAAATCCAGCGCGTGCAGCAGCAAGCGCAATATCAATGGTTCCACGTTCTACCCCACCGGACTCCAACGCAGGCAAAACCTGTAATAAAACAGGATTTTTTGTGGCTAACCCTTGATTCTCTATTGACATCATAAACCCCTTAGACAAGATAGATCAAACCTCTAGCGTATCATGTTATCAATTCCATAGGAATAGCAAATTGGCACAGACTTCAAGCATCGCTAAAATTAATACCAACGATGGCCACGTCCTGGCTTATAGCCGTGTTGAAGGACAATCACCCAAGCCAACTGTCCTTTTTTTGGGTGGCTTTATGTCGGATATGAATGGCACCAAAGCCCAGGCGCTCCATCAATGGGCGCAAACCAATAACCGTTCGTTTATCCGCTTTGATTATGTGGGGCACGGTGCATCATCAGGTAAATTCACCGATGGCACGATTGGTCTGTGGCTTGCGAATGTGCTGACCATCTTTGATCAGTTAACGGCTGGACCGGTCATTGTCGTTGGCTCAAGCATGGGAGGGTGGCTGATGTTATTGCTTGCCTTACAGCGCAGCGAGCGTGTGCAAGCATTGGTTGGTATTGCTTCAGCTCCTGATTTTACCGAATTGCTTATGTGGGATTTGATGGATGAGCCAATCAAACAGGAACTTACTTCCAAAGGAATATATACACTGAAATCAGAATATGGCGAAAGCCCTTATCCGATTAGCTGGAAATTGATAGAGGAGGGGCGCAATCATGTTTTATTGCATAAGCCTATTGCCTTGCAATGCCCAGTGCGCCTGATACACGGCATGAAAGACAATGATGTGCCCTATCAACTTTCGTTACAGTTAAGCCATGATTTAGAATCCACGGATGTGCGGACCATCTTATGCAAGCAAGGTGACCACCGCATGTCATCGGCCGAAGATATACAACTTCTTATAGAAACAATCGAGTCACTATGAATAATATATCGCTATCCAATACCAGTATGAATAGTTTGAGGCGCGATCATTTCGGCCGTTATGTTTGTTGTTTATTTGCCCAACCGTCGCAACGCGAGTGGCTGGTGCAGTTTTTTATATGGGTAGAGGAGATGGATGAAATCAAGTATAAGGTTTCTGAACCGATGCTTGGGCATATCCGTATTCAATGGTGGCGTGAAGCCATCGATGCCACGTATCAGGGGAATAGCCCTGATCATCCTTTTCTTGCCATGCTGGCAAAGCAGAAAAAAATAGGTACATTGCCACAGGCTGCATTTGAAACATTCTTAAGTGCCTGTGAGCAGGAAATGGATGGTTTTGTGCCCGATAATTTGGCGGAGCTGGAACAATTTATAGCCAACAAATATAGCAGCATATTGGCTCTTGCGGCGGCACTCTTAGGAAATTTTGAACAATCAACCCAGCAGGCGATACATCACATGGCTCTTGCTTATGGCCACCTGGATCTATTATTAAAAGCACCAATGATGGCACGTAAACAGTGCATCATGCTGCCCAGAGACTTATTAACAGAAGCAGAAATTAATGCCGATGAAGCTCCGCTTGCTGAAAATAAACGCATTGTTAAAGAAATCACCCTCTTCTTGATTAACCGTGCTAAAGCCCAGTTATCTCAAGCTCGCAGTTACAGGAAATACAGTGATCCAGCTGCGCTTCCCATCTTGTTTCATGGCTGTCTTGTTGATGATTCTATCAGGCTTATGAAGAAATACGGTTACTCAACCTATTCTATTTACCCACGGTCATTAGGGGTATTCACCTATATGAAGCTGTATCTGAATGGCTTGGTTAAGCGTTATTAATCGAAATGCGTGACCAGGGCGATTCCTTTAAATACACATTAAACACATAACCCGAGTTCGGAGTCTTTTGCTGGGTGAGATAGGAATCGCTCTGGTTTGTCGACTTTTTAAGCAACCTTTATTTCCTGTACGTTGGACTGGAACTGCCTTCTTTGATTCTCTGCTTCGGCAAAAGAATTACGTCTTTCTAAATTTTCTTCAGAACGGGCGGGCTGATTTCCCGTTTTATTAAGGCAACATCTTATGAGGTCACTTTGAGCTGCTCTTCGACTTAACTCCATGAATACGTCATGACCATAACAGCTAACAAAAATATTAATATTATACGGAGAATGAGAAAACTCCTCGACGAGATTTTCCACGGATATGATTGTCATGGCATAGCTATTATTATCAGCGTCTATAGCTTTGGAAGGCGTGTATTTGCCTGCGAAACGACCAGCACTCATAAGAGGGAATGAAAAATTGAAAGTAGTTTTATTGGGATTGGCTGCGAGACAATTGCTTACGACGTTTGAGCCGGTTGCATTAAGTGCCTGTTGGTCATCGAATTTCGTCTTGGTTCCTTTATATTCACTCAAACCCTTTACATTATAATTAGGTGTAACTGCTGAGCAAACTAAATCAAAGTGCTCGGCTATTTTACCTGAGGCTGGGGTAATTATATTTTGGGTGACAGGTATGATGTTTCCCCAAAGAAGATGCTTATATCGATGAGAAGAATTATCTTTGGCTTCGTTAATGGCCGCTTTAAATATTTTTTTAATGCTATCTTTCTGTATTTGGTTTGCTAAACCGCTACCTCCCCAACATTTACTATTGCACGGGTTAACGAGTATGGAGATGCTATTTTCTTCTCTAAATTGTTCGATTGGTGCATTAGCACCCTCTTCGCGAAATGTAATTGTTAGAGGCATGTTATATCCTTAGTAAAAGAGTTAAGTTTATCAGCCACTTTAACATATTTTTAATATTACGCATCATTTTTTAACATTTTTTAGTCCACAGCAAAGAATAGGAAGCCTAAAATGTAAGACAAGGAGGGAATAGGCACGGTTTTTCTGGGGGGGGAGGGGGATTTTAAAATATGAAACCCGTCATGGAAATGCCTATAAAGCGGTGGAATCATTCCTTCATGGAATGACACAAGGGTATGAGCGCTTACTGATGGGCTTGGATTTGTGCTACAAATTGCCCATAAACTTCATCGAGTTGACCGACTTGAACAAGAATCACATTCTGACGCAGATATTCATTAAAATCGGCCATGACAGATGCTTGTGCATTTTTATAACGATCTACGGTCATTCCTAATCTAAGAGCCGTTTCTTTAATCGAATCATCATTCTCACGCCACTCTACCTGCGTATAAGCATGACCATGCTCTTTAATTACGCGAGAG
Organism: Alphaproteobacteria bacterium; assembly: GCA_016722515.1. Taxonomy (NCBI): domain Bacteria; kingdom Pseudomonadati; phylum Pseudomonadota; class Alphaproteobacteria; species Alphaproteobacteria bacterium. Next base: position 408,734 of record JADKJE010000003.1, on the reverse strand, counting down.
CGCCAGTTTTGGGTACTTGCCATTTGATTTACCTTTTATACATTGACCTGTGGAACAGAAGCAGGTTCTATCTTAAGTCATTTGGAGAAAGAATTCCCCCCATTTGAAGGTGACTTTAAATTTGGATAGGACGAAGATCTTGATAGAGATTTAACTGTTTTTTTATTTGTATTTTCTTCAATTTTTCTTATTTTATTATCTTTGAGCACCATAAGCTTATCGAGACCGTCTTGTTCATTAAGCAAATCAGACATTGACCCTTGAAGTTTTTTGGTTCCAGGGGATTGCGTTTGGTTTTCAAAAGCAATTCGCGGCTGATTAAGAGTGTTGTATTCAAAAGCAATGTACCACGGAATAGAAGTGTCGTAATCAGAAGCAATTTGCGGATTATTAGTAATGTTGTATTCAAGAGGACGTATCATCGGATGTTGTGGTTGTTGAGGTACAGCTGGCCTTTTAGGAACGGCGGATTCAAAAGCAATTCGCTCCGGATATTTTGGTTGTTGAGGTACAGCTGGCCTTTTAGGAACGGCGGATTCAAAAGCAATTCGCTCCGGATATTTTGGTTGTTGAGGTACAGCTGGCCTTTTAGGAACTTCTGATACAAAAGCAATTTGCCGCTGATTATGAATGTTGGATTCAGAAGCAGTAATTTTCAAGATAGATTCAAGTTGAGCATCCATTCTAACTTGTAATAATTGATTAATATCGTGCTCAAAAGCATTCCTACTTGGTGATTTAAATGTGTCTGGTTCCAGCGGAACGGCAACTTCATCTGCCGGTAGTTTTTCAAGGGCGCTTTTAAAATGATAATGAGCGACAATATCTTGCAATAGTTCACTTTTGTGTTCCGGTGTATCCATCGATGCTTGATAAGAAGCATGATTTGAAACGTGCTGGGGTATAATTCCCGAATTTTGAGCCTTCACGATTATTTGATGATAATATTCATCGTTTGGTAACATCAGAGGATAATCTTTAAACTCTTGCCCATATCGCTGTAAGCGTTCAAGGGCTCGGATATTACTTTCGGCATGTTCAGGAGAATCCTTCATAGTAGTGTTAATGTTACTCAAGGTATCTTCTTCAAATTGCTGTGGATTGTGCGATGTATCGGATGAGATATTTACGGCAATTTTAGCGGGAGTGTTTAAATAACTGTGTCAGTTTCATCAATAGCTGTATATAACAGCGCAACAGGAGAAACTGATTATGAAGAAACAAACAAAAAGAAAAAGCCGTGTCCCCGAATTAACCCCATTGCAACAGGAGATCATCGCGTCGATCAGATCTGGTAAATCCCTGATGGGTGAAGGAGGTGTTTTGACCTCTGTGATCAAGGGAGCCCTGGAGGCGGTTTTAGAAGGGGAACTTGAATCACATCTGAGTGTTGAAGGAGATAAAAGGGTTTATCATGCCGAACCTACTTTAGTGCCTTCCCACACAAACCGTAGGAACGGAAAGAGCACCAAGACGATGCGTAGCGAGCATGGGACATTTGAGCTTGTGACTCCCCGCGATCGTGAATCGAGCTTTGATCCCCAGCTTGTGAAGAAACGACAGACGGTACTTACCGATGAATTGGATAGCAAGATCCTGGCGTTGTTTGGGCTTGGCATGAGCTATGCTGAAAATCTCCGGTCACGTGAAGGATATGTATGCGTATGAGGCTTCTCCCGCTACGATAAGCGCAGTAACTGACAAGTTGATTCCACTGATTGCGGAATGGCGAAGTCGACCACTGGAAGCGCTTTACCCGATTGTCTTCCTTGATGCGATGTTTTTTAAAACCCGTGAGGGTGGCGAAGTTAAAACGAAAGTCATCTATAATATCCTGGGCATAGATAAGGACGGGCATAAGGAGATTCTTGGCTTTTATGCTGCAGAAAGTGAAGGGGCAAACTTTTGGTTGGGAGTACTAAACGACTTGAGGCAGCGTGGCGTAAAGGACATACTTATAGCCTGCATCGATGGTCTGAAAGGTTTTCCTGAAGCCATAAATACACTATTTCCACACTGAAATCCAACTCTGTATTGTGCATCAGATTCGTAATTCCCTAAAATATGTAGCCAGTCGTGATCAAAAGGAATTTATGGGTGATTTAAAGGATGTTTATAAGGCACCTTCCAAAGATGCTGCAGAGTATAACCTGTTGAAACTAGACGAAAAATGGGGGACAAAATATCCCGCTGTCCTCAAATCATGGAATAATAATTGGCACCATTTGTCCGCGTATTTTAAGTATTCCGCTGAAATACGCAAGATGATTTATACCACCAATGCCATTGAGGGCTTTCATCGACAGGTCAGAAAATACACGAAAACCAAGGGTGCATTTACAAGTGAAAATGCACTGTTTAAACAGCTATTCTGCGCCATAGAACGCATTAAAGAAAAATGGACTCATCCCATCCAAAATTGGGCATTGACCATTTCTCAGTTGCATATATACTTTGGAGACCGTGTGGTCATAGACCTAAAAAACTAAGCCCTGACACAGTTGGGTGAACCTTCTCATTTTAGCGTTGGATTGGCTTAATTCATTTTGATTAGATTGAGGCACGTCAGGGAAGAAGTTCAAAATAGATTCTAGATAGGCTGTCTCTTTGTCTTTTATTAACTGATTAATATCGCGCTCAAAAGCATCCTTGATTGGTGATTTAAATGAGTTTGGTCCTAGAGGTGGTATTTGATCTTCTGGTGCGATTTTAACAGCGATTTTCTCATGATGATAAGCGACGATATCCTGCAGAAATGCACTTTTTTCTGAATTATCCATTAGTGCTTGATCGGAAAGATCGCTTAAGACCCCTTTGGATATCATTCCAAGATCGTTAGCTTTTGCGATGAATTGATCGTAAACTTCTGTAGGAATAGGCTGGCCTTCAGACTCACGCTCAAATTGCTGAAATGATCGAACAACTTTTAAATACTCTAGTTCAGAATTTGGTGAACTACTCTGTAAATTACTCAAGGCGGAATGAATTATTGCTAAAGATTCATTTCTTAATTGTTGATTCACTTGCTGTGATGGCACTTCTGTATTTACAGGAATATTTTGAACAAGAGCTTCTTGTCGATTCGTGTTTTTTACTAGTGAGGGAGGCTGCGTTTGAAGATAAACGGATACAGACATGCGCTGAGAAAAGTACCGTGGCTGAATCTCATCAACTTTATTACCTTTTTCTAATGAATTATTGTGATTTTCATTTGAAAGGAAATTTTTTAGATTTGTTGAAAAAGCTTCCTTGTTAGCGGTATATTCACTACTTCTTTTAAACCCAAACTTATCCTTAAGGGATCTTACAAGTGTATTGGTTTTATTAAGTTTTGGATTCCATTTATCGCCTAAAATCTCTCCCATCCGTGATGAAAATTTCATCAAGATTCTATTGCGGTCGTAGTCAAGATCATTGGGGCTGTACTTCTTTTTCCCGTCACTCTTGTCTTCGATGAAATGGCGTTTGATGGTGGATAACACATGTTTCATTTTTGTCTCATCTGTGTCTTTAGCTAAAGCAAGGGCGTCAAGCATGATGCGCCGACCTTGGGCACGCTTGGTATAGTTATTCGTATCCATTAATTTTATGGCTTTAGTTAATGCTTTATCGATTGCTTGGCTCTCTTCTTGATTTCCTCTGTGTTTATTCATGTATTTTTTCATGAATGAAGAGCGGAATTTAATGGAATCGGAATCTTTTTTCTTTTTATTCATATACTTTATAGCCACCTTACTAGTATCTACATAAATATATTATATCATAATTATTTAATTAATTATAGTAATATATTGTTTTTACTAAAAGATGGGCATGTTCTAAAGTGAAGTTAAACATCTTCTTGAAGTGTTTGTTAGTCAACGCCACATTCACGTTTGAAGTGCAAACCTCTGACATTTTTTTAGGAATGCCTCATGAGGAGTTATCCAATTGAGTTTTTTGCGTGGTGTTAGGTTATAGTTATCAATGGTCTCATTGAAATCCTCCTTGTTGTATGTGTGAATGTTCGTTTTCTGGGTAAGTCTCTTCGCAGTCTTCCATTGGTATTCTCGACGTCGCCCTTTGCCATGATGCATATGGGTCGCAGAAGAAGGTTTTGATGTCCAGTGCTTTACCCCATAACTGGTGACGGGTAAATTCACCACCATTATCCAAAGTCAACGACTTGCGTGCTTTTTGAGGTATTTTGGTTAGCAGGTTAAGGATTGCGTTTGCAACGTCAATGGATAGAGACTCTGTTTGGTATACGTGAAGCACCAGCGCCTTTAGATTTCCTTAGTCCCCGCTTTGCTTTATGCCGTGGCAGGAACTTCCAGATTTTTTCTTTTCGTCTGGAACCCTGATAAATCCAGTGGTAGATGGTTTCGTGACAAATGGATTTTAGTTCAGTTTGACCATGCTTAAGATACCCGGCGATTTGCTCAGGTGTCCAGAAATGGTTCTGCATGTGTTCCATAACACATTCCTGGAGCTTGATATCCTTGTCGAGTCGTGCTTGACGGCAACGGCGGCCAGCTGCCAGGCGATGCGCCGTATCCGGCCAATATTGACCCGGAGGGGCTTCATTGCGCTTTAGCTCCCGATAAACGGTACACACTGGACGGCAGATTGCTTCAGCTAAGATATCTTTACTCTTTCATCATAACTTAAATGGTTATATCTTTTCATACGCAACATCTTTTTGATTATCTGTTTTGACAACAAACATCATAAGGTGTTGCACTTCATTTTAGAACAAGCCTAGGAAGCCTAAAATGTAAGACAAGGAGGGAATAGGCACGGTTTTTCTGGGGGCGTGGGGAGATAGGGAATCACGAGTTAATCGAGAGTTTTTGGCCCGCATGTGTCACTGCTTGAGTAAGACTATTTTCTTCTTTAACTAAAGCCAATCCGTCCTTTCCATACGAAGACCCCATCACCCCAATGGGCACAGCCTCATCTAAAATCACCTCGCCTACAGCCGGAAGGGAGGCTTCTCCGGTGATTGCGACAATATGTTTTTTGACCTTTCCCTTATATTCCGTCCGCGCCGTAACCTCTTGCCCCACATAACACCCTTTCTTAAAATCAATGGCATGCAATTCTTTAAGTCCATAATCCAGGGGAAAGGAAGTTTCGGGGATAATGTCTTTGACGCCTTCGGGAATTTTTAGGGAAATGCGCAGCTGGTCATATTCGTCTGCATTAGACCCATCCATAAGGGGGGGCAGAAGTGCTTCGCAAACCATCACCCGCGTGCCTAACCGAGCATCCCTGGGATCAATATAGGCAATCGCGTGGGAAACAGGCAGCGTGGTCGTAAATCCTAAATGCTGCTGCTTAAGGTCTGACAAAACCGTTCCAGGCAGACATAGAACCTTATATTGGCTGGAGACATCCTCTATCACCACATTGGCGCGCAGCCTATACATAGTGAAGCGTTTAATCAGTGAAGTAACCAATGAATGATGGATATCAACTAAAAAACCCTGCTGATGCTTGAGAATAAAAAAATCAGCAAGAAATTTTCCCTGCGGCGTTAAAAACGCCGCGTAGATGGTTTGAGTTGGCGATACTTTATGAATATCGTTGGTGATAATACCCTGAAGAAACTGAGGGGCATCAGTACCGGAAATGGCTATAACAGATCGATCATTTAAGACAATAAATGAACCATCGTTTAGCGGCATGCCTGTACACCATGTAACGTCGCATAATCATTCGCTTTCGAAAGCTTTGCAGAGCGATCTTCTAACACTTGGCTAAACACACGCTCTGTTTGCATGCAGTAGGATTCCGATGAGCTTGAAAGGCTTCGTTTAGAAGCTTCATTGGCAAGCGTAGTAATAAAGCTGTTCATTTTATCGTTAGCACCTCTGCCATAGACACGGTGAAAATACGATTTTAAGACGTTGGCATTTTCAACCAGTTCTGATTTATTATGAGAAACAAAGTTGTTATAATGCGATTGCTGGTGACAAGAAAGTGCCGCAACCATTAGCATGCTCTGCATCGCTCTAAAATCCATGGCTTCTTTTTCGGTAGATGTAGCACATGGCGTAGCCATGGATTGAGCAGGAACCATGAAGGTAAAAGCCCCAACCGCTAACGAGCGTAATGATTTTTGATACAGTGAACCCAAACTTTGCATATTTCCTCTCACATTTCTTATTTATGCCCATTATTATAGCATAATATTAACAAAAAGTAAATAAATTCAATTATTAACTTCGCTTAACTATTACTTGGCTATTGTATGAAAAATGTTCGAATTAATTGCCGGATCCAGCTTGAGGGTTAAAATATTTTGCTTTTTTATCTTGTTCTTTACTCGCCTCATCTGCCCCTTCCATTGGTTCTTTTTGAGTTGAAATATTAGGCCATTTTTGTGAATATTCACGATTAAGCTCCAGCCATTCAATACCAGCAACATCATCTGTTTTAATGGCATCGATAGGGCATTCAGGTTCGCAAACTCCGCAATCAATACATTCATCTGGGTTAATAACCAACATGTTTTCGCCCTCATAAAAACAATCTACCGGGCAGACAGACACGCAATCAGTGTATTTGCAGCGGATGCAGGCATCAGTTACTACGTATGTCATAATTCACTCCTCTTTCTATTTGTTATAAACCAACACAACCGAATGTAAAGCAAAAAGAAGCTAGTCGTTAAGTGCTTTTAGGATTGCGTTACCCATCGCATTGGTACCAATTTTCTCCATGCCCGGCTGCATAATGTCACCCGTGCGTAAACCTTGCGAAAGTACCTTTTTAACCGCTGCTTCTAGTTTATCGGCTTCGTTGGTCATATCAAAGGAATAACGCAGCATCATGCTTAGGCTTAAAATGGTAGCAATGGGATTGGCCATATCCTTACCTGCTATATCTGGAGCGCTGCCATGAACCGGTTCGTAAAGCGACGGTTGCTTATCGCCCTGTCTGGCTCCCAGTGATGCCGAAGGCAGCATTCCCAGAGACCCGGTAAGCATTGCTGCGCAGTCGGAAAGTATATCGCCGAAGATATTGCCGGTAACAATCACATCAAATTGTTTAGGGTTGCGCACTAATTGCATGGCGGCATTATCGACATACATGTGTGATAGATGAATATCGGTATACTCCAAATCATGAAGTTTCTGAACTTCCTGTCGCCACATTTCGGTTGATTCCAATACGTTCGCTTTGTCTACAGAGCACACGTTGTTCTTACGTTTACGTGCAAGCTCAAAAGCAACTTTGGCAATGCGTTGCACTTCATAATCATGATAAATCATCGTGTTAATACCAACTCTTGATCCATCAGGTGCGGTCTGAATGCCGCGTGGCTGGCCAAAATAGACATCACCGGTAAGTTCACGCACGATCATGATATCCAACCCGGCGACGACGTCATGTTTTAACGTTGAAGCATCTGCTAATTCTTCAAATACCACAGCAGGGCGCAAATTGGCAAATAATCCCATGCCTTTGCGAATACCCAGTAGGCCTCGCTCAGGGCGGATACTGCGTTCAATCGTGTCCCATTTAGGACCACCAACAGCACCGAGCAACACAGAATCGGCAGCTAGAGCCTGCTCCAATGTGGCATCGGGCAGGGGAGTCCCTGTGGCATCAATGGCCGCACCGCCGATCAGGCCGTGGCTGATATCAAAAGAGACATTGCCGTGACTGCTGAACCAGTCGAGTATCTTGATTGCCTGAGCTGTGACTTCGGGACCAATACCATCGCCGCTTAAGATAAAAATTGATTTACGAGCCATGTGAGAGATCCTTATTTCGATTCAGAGTTAAACAACCATGGGCTGATCTGGCTGTATTTAGCTTCATACGCATTAATTTCATCTGCTTTCTGCAAGGTAAGTCCAATATCATCAAGGCCATTAATCAGGCAATGTTTACGAAACGCATCGATATCGAATGAAAACGATTTGCCGCTGGGGCTGATCACCGTTTGTTTATCCAAATCAATGGTAAAATAGTTGCCAGGATGGGCGGTGCTATCGTGCATCAATTCTTTGACATTTGCTTCTGGCAAAGCAATCGGCAGGATACCGTTTTTGAAGCAATTATTATAAAAAATATCAGCAAAGCTTGGAGCAATAATAGAACGTATGCCAAAGTCAAGCAAAGCCCACGGCGCATGCTCACGGCTGGAACCACATCCAAAATTATCACCAGCCACCAGGATGCTGGCTTTACGGAATGCATCTTGATTCAACACAAAATTTGGATTTTCGTCACCATTGTCCAGGTAGCGCATTTCACCAAATAAATGAATACCAAGACCTGTGCGCTTAATGGTTTTTAAGTGCTCTTTAGAAATTAACATATCCGTGTCGATATTAACCAACGGTAAAGGGGCCGCAATCCCCGAATGGGTGGTAAAAGCCTGCATAATAGGATAACCTTATGAATAAATGAAGGCTGATTTTAAATGATTTTAGGAAAAAAGCAAGGATGCGAAGGGAGAAGTTTAAGGTAACGAAAAGAGTTTTTAGATAGCGTGGATACATCCACCCTTCAGGCTTCTGACTTAGACACTAAGAAAATAAATTGAGACATAAAAATAGCCTGATAACGCCTGTATTCATGTCCTACAAACGCCGTCATTATCCTCAGTCCACTTGGGCTGGGGATCCAACAGCACGCTTAACAACACTTCTTAAAACTTATACTTACGCTCTAGGAATTCAGCAATTTCTGCACAAAATCCGTAAGCCCCTGTTGCCGTTTGCGCTTAACGCGCTCTGCCTGGATAATCACCTGGATTAAATGCAGGGTTTCGTCAAGGTCCTTATTGACCAACACATAATCATAACTATTCCAGTGGCTTATTTCACTGGCTGCCTTGCTCATCCGTGTTTGAATAATCGCTTCATTATCCTGGGCACGATAGTGCAGGCGGCGTTCTAATTCTTTAAGAGACGGGGGCAGGATGAAGATACTTACAACATCCTCCGGTGCCTGGGTAGCAAGCTGCAATGTTCCCTGCCAGTCTATATCAAATAAAATATCACGGCCATCTTTAATCACCGCCGCTACTTTATCTTTGGGGGTACCATAATGATGACCAAACACTTCGGCATATTCTAAAAAATCACCCGCTTCACGTTTTTTAATAAACTCTTCCTGGCTGATAAAATAATAATCGGTGCCGTTTTCTTCACCAGGACGCATGGTACGAGTCGTGGCCGAAACCGACATTTCCAGATGATCATCCTGCTGAAGTAGAAGTTTGGATAACGTGGTTTTCCCCGCACCAGATGGCGAAGATAAGACACACATAAAACCACGGCGATGCAAAGAGGGGGTTAACATAGGGCGACTCAACCTGACTAAGTTTTATCTAAAAAAAAAGCCTACCCGAAGGCAGGCTTTTTTAAAAGTAAAATTAAATAACCTACTGAGAATAATACTCTACCACCAGGTTCGGTTGCATAACCACCGGGTAAGGAACATCATCCAGATGAGGTACGCTGACAAGTTCAGCAGCAAAATGGCCATGATCAACGCGGATATATTCTGGTACATCGCGGCTGTTATCAGCAATTGCCTGGATAACGGCAGGAATCTGATGCGCTTTGGTCACCAGCTCTACTTTATCGCCTACTTTAAGCAAACGGCTAGGGCAGTTACAGATGCGGCCATTCACTTTAACATGCTTGTGAACCACAAACTGATTTGCCGAGAAAATAGTAGGAGCCAGTTTAGAACGATACACGAACGAAGCCAAACGGGTTTCTAACAGCCCGATTAGATGCTCAGAAGAGTCTCCTTTCAGACGCACAGCCATTTTATAAAGACGGCTAAGTGCTTTTTCTTTTAAACCATAATAGATTTTAAATTTCTGCATGGCGCGAAGCTGCTCTCCGTAACCTGATAATACGCCACGGCGTACACCATGTTGACCTGGACCATAATTACGGTCGTTAGATGGATCTTTTGCTTGACCCCAAAGAGGTTGGCCGATACGGCGAGAAAGCCTGAATTTACGTTGCTTACGTTTAATTTTTGTTACTGCCACAAGAATTCCTTACTTATGTTGAATTATACTATTCATAAAATTTGAGCTTGCATATCATAACGATATCGCTAGGTTTGTCAACCAGCAAATGAACTTATAACGGAATTATTCATCCATGAAAAATCCTAAGGTTATTCTCATCACCGGAGCCAGTAGCGGATTGGGGGCAGAGCTTGCCATACAATACGCAAAACCGGGGGTAACATTACTGCTGACAGCCCGAAATATCGAACGTTTAGAGCCTATCATGGATCGATGCCGGGCACAAGGTGCAAACGTTGAGTTTAAGATTATTGATGTATGCGACGAAGCTGCCCTCGAAGATTGGATATGCACGATGGACACACAATTCACAATTGATACGGTGATTGCCAATGCTGGTATTTCTGCTGGCAGCGGACAATTTGGCGAGGATGAATCCCAGGTCAAGCGTATCTTTCACACCAACGTCTTAGGCCTGATGCACACCATTCACCCGCTTATTCCTCGCATGCAGCAGCGCAAGCGAGGGCAGATAGGTATCATCAGCTCCCTTTCCGGATACAGGGGCTTACCAAGCGCTCCCGCGTATTCTGCCAGCAAAGCCGCAGTCAAAGTCTATGGCGAAGCGTTAAGAGGGTGGTTAAGCAAAGACAACGTAGGCGTGACTGTGATTACTCCAGGCTATATCAAGACTCCCATGACCGATGTGAATGAATTTCCCATGCCCTTTCTTGTTCCGGTTGAAAAGGCAGCAACCACCATTATAAAGGGACTGGCATGTAATAAATCGCGCCTGGCGTTTCCGTACCCACTGTATATGATTATATGGTTCCTCAGTAGTTTACCTCCTGCTTGGACGGATTGGATATTTCGTTCGCTTCCTTCTAAAAATACGGATACAACTGCATCACCCAAAGATAAACAACATTCACTTTAATAAGGTATTTAGTAGTTATGAAACACCAATTCCATCCTTCTATTTTACGCGCTTATGATGTCCGGGGAATCGCTGGCGATACGCTGAACCCAATCGATGCCTATCATCTGGGGCGTTTATTTGCGACCAAGATTTATCAAGAAAGCGGGCGTTGCCGTATCTGTGTGGGATTAGATGGTAGGCTTTCCTCACCTAGAATGGAAGAAGAGCTGGTGAAAGGGTTGATGGCATCTGGCGCTGAAGTAATTCGGGTAGGGCTGGGACCATCGCCCATGCTATATTTTTCGGTTCGTGAATTAAAAGCTGATGGTGGTGTGATGGTGACTGGCTCGCATAATCCAGGGCACCATAATGGTTTAAAATTTTCGCGTGCGACCGCTCCTTTTTACGGGGAGGATATCCAGGATTTTCAACTGCGCCTGAGAGAGGGTGATGTGCGGCAGGCGTCTGGAAGTGTGTCATTTGAAGACGTTCAGGAAACGTATGTAGAAACACTGGCTTCGGTACTTGCAGGACGTGATCTGCCTTTTTCGGTCGCATGGGATCCAGGCAGTGGTGCTGCGGGTGAGGTGGTTGAAGCACTCATCGAGCAGCTGCCCGGTGGACATGTGGCTATTAATACCGTGATTGACGGCACATTTCCCGCGCATCATCCTGATCCTTCTGTTGCTGAAAATTTAGCACAGCTTATTGAAACCGTACAAGCTAACCAATGCGACATTGGCCTGGCTTTTGATGGTGATGGCGACCGTATCGGTGCGGTAGATGCCAGTGGCCGCATTTTATGGGGCGACCAAATTATGCTACTGCTTGCCCAGGATTTATTAAAGAAACACCCTGGCGCTGCCATTATTGGCGATGTTAAATGTTCACAGGTTGTCTTTGAAGGCATTGAAAAAGCAGGCGGCCGTGCCATTATTTATAAAACGGGCCATTCACTGATCAAACACAAAATGAAAGAAGAATCAGCCCTCTTTGCCGGCGAAATGAGCGGCCATATCTTTTTTGCCGATGAATATTTTGGTTATGACGATGGTATTTATGCCGGGGTACGCCTATTGCGTGCTATTGCCGATAGCGGTAAAAGCTTTAAAGACATGATCGATGCCATTCCCGAAACCTTCAGCACCCTGGAGCACCGAGTTCCCTGCGAAAGCGATAAAGCCGAAGCATTGGTCAGTAACATTAAACAAATGATCCACGGTCGACCTGGCCATTCTGTATTAGATATCGATGGCATCCGCGTGACAACGCCTGATGGCTGGTGGCTGGTGCGGGCGTCAAACACACAACCAGTGATTGTCTGGCGTGCAGAAGGCAAAAGTAAAGAAGCCCTCGAACGGTTAGAGGACGAGGTGAGGGGATTATTAGAGGAAGGATGCTCCGTTTGATAATCAACGCCAACCAACCATAGAATAAATCAAAACGTCCATGTCTTTTTACAGCCAGCCTTTACGCTTAAAAAACTGGTAGGTTATTACCGCCGATAATACCATGAAACCTAACGCCATAGGGTAACCAAATTTAAAATCCAATTCAGGAATCAATTTAAAATTCATACCATACGTACTGGCGACCAAAGTCGGGGGCAGGAAAATAACGGCAGCAAGTGAGAAAATTTTGATGATGACGTTCTGCTCGATATTAATCTTGCCCAACGTGGCGTCTAAAATAAAATTCAATTTGCTGGTTAAAAAACTGGCGTGATCCAGCAGTGACTGCAGATCATGGATTTCTGTCTGTAACAAGGTATTGTCGTCAAATGTCCCACCGATTGTCGCGGCAACCTGGCTAAAATAAACGGCCATACGATTGATGCTAACCAACGTTTCACGTACTTTAGAAATTAAATCCCCACTGCGGCCAATTTCCCAGAGGATTTCTTGGAAATCAATTTTCTGCTTATGCTCAAGGGTAGAATGCCTGAACATTTTACGGTTAATCATATCCACGTCGTGCCCAATCCGTTCTAAAATATCTGCCAGACGGTTTGTGAGCGCACCAACCAAGGCGATAAAAATATAAACCGCATGGTATTGGTTGGGCGACAAACGGGATGTATGGGACATGAAATCCTTGAAGGGGGTCGATTCTACGTAACGGATCGTTACCAGTGTATTGCCGACAATAACAAATGAAATTGGGCGAATTTCTGGTTCGTGGGAATAGGCTTTCATCAAGGTACTCGTGGTCATATACACCGATTTACCTTCTTGAAACAAGCGATTAGATACTTCTATCTGCCCCATTTCTTCGGAGGTAGGAAGATCGATATTAAGAAATTTTTCAACGGCGTGTATTTCTTCAGGCGTAGGCTGCAAGAGATCAATCCACACGATATTTTCTGGAAACGAATAAGGTGGCTCGATAAACGAACGGCTTAAAACTTGCTGGTTAACGCTGAAAACATCCATATTCACTCTCCTCAATACCCCACTTTATCCATTGTGCACGAGGCAAACGGAACTGGCAAGAGGGTTGTTTAGGAAGCCACTACATAACCTTGATTCCTCTGGTATAAGGGCCATCACGTAAGTCCTTGCGTTTTGCTTTATAATCGGGAACATAACGTGCAACAATCGCCCAAAATCTAGGGGAATGGTTCTTTTGAGAAATATGAGCCAACTCATGAATAATGACATAATCCATGACGGGAAGAGGGGTCATCACTAATTTCCAATTGAGTTTAATTTGATTATGGCGCGTGCAAAGCCCCCAGTAACTTTTAGCGCTTGATAATTGAAATGAGGAGTATTTTACATTCATAATTTTACTCCAATGATCAAGTCGCTGTTTTAAAATGTCGTGAGCCTGGTGCCGAAACCACGTGGTTATTTCTTTCCAAATGCGGTAATGGCGTTCATCTGCATCCAAGGTTGGTATAATGAAAACATGGAGACGGGTTTCATTTACTTCACAGCCGGGAGGGTGGGTTTCGCTGTCGTCAATGAAGAGTCGCTTGGCATCTCCGAGAACATAAATGACCTGTCCGTCGTGAAAATGATTAAACAGGGCTGAGGTTGATTCTTGCCGATCTAATTGCTTAATGATCCACTGTTGACGGCTTTGCGCAAATTCCAATAATGTTTTGGTTGGCGTTTTAAGCGGTGCAAGCAGGAGGATTGTCTGGTTATGAATCCGCATTCCCATTGTCCGTCTGCGTTTAGCAGAACGTTTGATTTGATAAGGAACATCAAGGCTACCTAGCGTTAAGGTGCCAGATTCGTTGAGGATGGGGGAAGGTTTAACTAAATTCATACCAGCAGGATAATCTATTTGATAGGACTGGCAAGTAAATTGCTAATTAAACACAGGGTTGTCTGATCTAACACGCTTCAAGAATGGGGATGTTGCGCGTCGGCTTTTGGCCATAATCGCAATTCTTGAAGTGTAAGGGAGAGAGCTCAAAAAAAGGCTCCCGAAGGAGCCCTTTTCAACACGTCTGATGAATGCCCTAGAAAATGAAATCTGAGCTATCCAGTACAGAAGCTGTTGTAGCCGCTGCTGCTGTATGCTCCACTTTAAACGAGAAGTTTGAATGCGTGTCCGTAACTGTTGTTACACCATTTTCTGTAACAAAGGTAAGATCACTAAAACTCAATTGCTCACTAAAATGTGACAAATCAATTTTATCTTCACCATGAACAAAGTGAATAATGTCTGAAGCTGTAGTGGTTGAGTCGGTTGTTGCATTAAAGATAAATAGATCATTTCCCTCACCACCAGTTAAATTGTCGGCACCTGCTCCACCAATGATGGTATCATTGCCTGTCTGGCCCAATAATGTATCATTACCAGCGCCGCCAAGCATAAAATCATTGCCAGCATCGCCTTGGATAAGGTTATGACCACTACCACCCATCAACACATCTTCGCCATCACCGCCAAAAACCGTATCATTGCCTGATCCAGCCATAATAGTGTCACTGCCCATATCGCCGAATAACACGTTATGTGCCGTTGACTGTGAATAGTTGATTAAGTCATTATCTTGACCGCCACGCGTGAAGTCTGCAATAGCTCCAGAACCAACAAGCGTGTCTCCGCCTTTATTGCCATTGATGGTATCACCGCCAGCACTTGAGGTAATAAAATCATTACCATCATTACCCGTAATCATGTCCGTACCAACTGCACTGGTATAAGTATCATTTCCCGCAAGAAGATCGATACTTGTATGACCGACACTTGAAAGATGATCATCACCAGTCGTTGCCGTAGGATCCGGATTGGGTTGTGGGGTTGTATGGAATATGAAGTCTCTTGCATCTAATGTGCCAGTATGAGTGACAGTCAGTTTAAAATCATTTGCGCTATCGGTAATCACAGCAGTACCCGATTTATCAGCGATATGTAGATCAGCAAATGACGAAATATGCGTTTCAGATAAATCTATTTTATCAACTCCATGGGTAAAATCTTTAATCTTATCCTCTGATTTTGTTGTTGCATCCACAGCAGACGAAAACGCAAACACATCATTTCCATCTCCTCCTTTTAGTAGATCAGCACCAGCTCCACCAATCAGGGTATCATTCCCCTTACCACCGGATAGATAATCATTTCCAACATTACCATTTAGAATGTCATTTCCGTCTCCGCCATACAAGGAATCGTCGCCACCATTTCCAGTCAGGGAGTCGTCACCTGTAGCTCCCTTGATGACATCGGTTACATCTGTACCGCGTATCGTATCATTTTGCGTCCAGGTATAATTACCGTTGTGAAGAGGAAGGTCACTGAGATGGTGAATTTCGGGATGTTTTTTTAGATCATTTACATCAATATAACCTTTTGATGTAGGCAAATGCCCACTGTCACCAATCATAGTAATATGTTTATCTAGATTAACCGTACGATAACCGGTCGCAGAATTGTCCGCACTGGTTACTGTGTTCGTTGTGGTTGAGCTCTGGTCAGCAGATTCGTTACTTGAATGGCTATTTGAGTTATGATTTGAGTTATGATTCGAATTATGGTTTGAACCACTGTTTGAACTATTGCTTGGCTTTTTCTTAAACACATTCTCTCCTATTAAATATTACTATTGAATTTAGAATTAAGTTTTTATCTCCGGTTGATCTTTATGTAGGTATGATCTTTACATCTGGGTGATTTTCATCCTGGGTCGCGCAATTATAGTATATTTCTTAGGCTATAACAAGAATTATATATAATTTTACATATATAAAAGTCTCTTTTGCCTCTGAGATCTTGCTGGTATCAGAACTAAACGGGTTGCTTTGCTTTGCTCGTTTTTACAATTTACAAAGGTCTGCGCAATATCCATAATAATGATTATAAAAATAAGTTGAATTATTATATGTATAATTATATATTTATATATAAAAAATAATATTTTATTTTTTTATAGATAGCATTATATGGAGGATCGCATGAAAAGAAACGATATACTTAGTTGGGTTTCAAACTCAATTGCTGGCTTAGGTAGACGTCATCTTGGTGATTTGGGCATAAGTATTATTGATGAAAAGGGTATAGAATTTAGTATGGGAAATCCATTCTTAAATGAAAATAAACCATCTGAACAATTTTCAATGATATTCACTACCAACTTAGAATATTGCTGTTCTGTGTTTGTTATTGAAAATAGATTAAAAAATGTAACGGCTGCTGCTCATTTTAACGGTGATAACTATGATGACCTAGAGCTGGTAACCATGTTTCTTCAGGAAAAAAATGTTAAAACGGATGACATAACTGTTTATTTAATAAATAACAATCAGTCATTAGAGGGACAACTATCCATTAATCGGACGTTAGCCTTTAACAGAATCTATGAGCATTTTTCTACTAAAAACTATTCCATCAATGATTCGTATGCACGTTATGGAACGACCGTTGGTTATTGCCAACAGAAAAAACAATTTCATCAAGATAATTTTACATTAATTTCATATCTAGGAGACTGGTTAAAAAAAGACACGCCTTCTAAAGACAAGGATGCTAGCGCAAAAGAGTTATATAACCAATCAAATGCAACTTCAGCTGGACACACACACTGGTCTCACCTAGAGAAGGCTGTATCTAAATCTTCGGTTGAGCTTATTAAACGCTCTGCTCAACGATATAATGAACATTCTGAGCAAACAGCCGATTGGCGGAACAGGTCAATACAATATACAAAAAGCACCATTACAAAGTTTTAAGAAGCTAGCACTTCAACCTAAGCAGCTAAACGTTTTGAGAGTGAAGCAATAAAGGCTGCATCAACAAAAGCATCAAAAAGAGGTTCATCGAGCACTGAAGAAAAATATTCAGGATGCCACTGCAGTCCCATCATAAATGGATGGTGCATATGTTCTACACCTTCAATCACACCATCTTCAGCAACCGCAATGACAGCAAGGTCTTTGCCTAGTTCGTCAATGGCTTGATGATGGTCACTATTGACATAGGCTTTGCTAATAGCGCTCTTTCTCAAACGTCGGCTTGATTCCAAAACAGATATGGAATGGCTAGGATCTTGAAGCGTTCCCGCTGGCTGACGATGGTCAACCTGAGCGTTTTTAATATCAGGTATATGCTGTATGAGGGTTCCACCTAAGACCACATTCAATAATTGAGCTCCCCCACAAATAGCAAGCAGAGGTATCTGCTGCTTATACGCATGGTTGATAACAGCGATTTCAAAATCGAGGCGCTCAGTTGAGACATCTAATTGGGTCTGAGGATGAATTTCCTGACCATATAAGCGAGGAGGGACGTCATAGCGGTTTCCTGGGATAATGATACCATGTAAGGCTTGACCAGCAATAAGCGATGCAGAATCGATAATAAGAGGTGTTGCCCCCCATTTACGGATTGCATTTTCAGTGCGTACATTTGGTGTGGTGATACCAATAATAATGTCTGTCACGTGAAGCCTCTTTCGTCTTATGGTTAAATCTATACCAGATAGATAGAGTATAAAAGGCCCCTTCGTGCTTGTCAACACAATTCCTATAGAATTTATATAGATTCAATTTTATTCAAACAACAATGTTAAATACCAGACAAAATCTCTGAATTTTATGACCCTGGTGCTTAGGCTTATGAAAATATGTTTTCTAACCTTGTCTTTGGTAAGAAATTCGTGGATAATGGGGTTTCAATCCTTACATTTCCATTATTAGACTATTGAGCCATTATGACCGAACCAGCTATCGAGAATATTCAGCCCGTCGCCTTTACTGATGCGCTGAGTGAGCGTTATCTTTCTTATGCCATGTCTACGATTATGTCACGCTCATTACCAGATGTTCGGGATGGACTAAAACCAGTTCACCGCAGGCTACTTTACGCCATGCTCCAACTTAAACTTAAACCTGATAGCGGCTTTAAGAAATGCGCACGTGTGGTCGGTGACGTCATCGGTAAATACCATCCGCATGGTGACGTTGCTGTGTACGATACCATGGTTAGGTTAGCGCAAAGTTTCTCGGTTCGTTATCCACTGGTTGAAGGCCAGGGCAACTTTGGCTCAATTGATGGTGACAATGCAGCCGCCATGCGTTATACCGAGGCACGCCTTACGGAAGTAGCCATGGCTATGCTTGATAGCATTGAAGAAGATACCGTTGATTTCCGTGATACTTACGATGGTTCGGAACAAGAACCCGTATTGCTGCCTGCTGGTTTTCCTAATTTATTGGCAAATGGTTCGGAAGGGATTGCCGTGGGAATGGCAACGTCGATTCCTCCGCATAACGTAGCCGAGCTGGCAGATGCGCTGATTCATTTAATTAAACATCCTGCTGCTTCAATTGAAACATTGGTTGGCATTGTTAAAGGGCCTGATTTTCCAACAGGTGGCGTAATTGTCGAATCGCATGATGCACTGATTAAAGTGTATGAATCGGGCAGGGGGTCTATCCGCGTCCGCGCCCAATGGGAAAAAGAAGAATTAAGCCACGGCCTATACCAGATTGTTATTACCGAAATCCCCTATCAGGTTCAAAAATCCCGTTTAATTGAAAAGCTTGCTTCGCTCTTTAAAGCTAAAAGATTAAGTTTGCTTGGCAATATCCGTGATGAATCCTCCGATAAAATCCGTATCATTTTAGAACCACGCAGCCGCTCGGTTGATCCACAGATGCTGATGGAATCGGTATTCAAACTAACGGAACTTGAAAACCGCTTTAACCTCAACATGAACGTGTTGGGTTCAGATGGTGTGCCACGGGTGATGGATTTAAGGGAAGTGCTACAGGAATATCTCGACCACCGCATGAATGTGCTGGTGCGCAAAGCCAATAACCGTCTACGCCATATTGACCACCGCCTGGAAGTGTTGGGTGGATTGCTGATCGCTTATCTTAATCTGGATGAAGTTATTCGCATTATCCGTGAGGAAGAAGAACCCAAACAAGTGATGATGGCCAAATGGGGGCTTTCCGATGTCCAGGTAGAAGCCATTTTGAATATGCGCCTGCGTTCCTTGAAAAAATTAGAGGAAATGGAAATCCGCCGCGAGCATGACGCGCTTTCTGCTGAAAAGGACTCATTGATCACATTATTAGGTGACGAAGCCCTGCGCTGGCAGATGATTACCAAAGAGACCAAAAAACTTCGCGATACCTTTGGTTCCAATACCGAGCTTGGCAAACGCCGGACTATTTTTGCCGAAGCTCCAACAGGAGATAAAGTTTTATCCATTGAAGCTTTTGTTGAAAAAGAAGCCATTACCATTCTCTATTCAGAGAAAGGTTGGATTCGCGCTATCAAAGGACATTCTGCAGATACCAATGATATTAAATATAAGGAAGGTGACCAGGAATGTTTTGTGGTCAAAACCTATACCACTGATTATTTGTTAGTCTTTTCGAGTGATGGGCGGTTCCACACGATCCAGTGTGACCGTATTCAAAAAGGCAAGGGCTATGGCGAACCATTACGATTATTGGTCGATATCCCCGATACAGAAGTGCCTATCAGCATGTTCCCTTATCAGGAAGATATGAAAGTAATGGTAGCCTCAGAAGGTGGAAAAGGATTTGTAGTGCCTGCGACTGAGTTGCTGGCACAAACGAAAAATGGTAAGCAGATTCTGGTTCTGGGCGAAGGCGACCGCGCATTGGTTGCACGCCCATTAGAAGGTAACCGTATTGCGGTTATTGGCACTAACCGTAAAATGCTAATTTTTGAAACAGCTGAATTACCAGAAATGAAACGCGGCCAGGGGGTTAAACTCCAGCAATATAAACAAGCACATTTAAGTGATATGATTAGCTTTAATGTAGAAAATGGCTTAAGCTGGCGTCTCGGTGACCGCACCCGTACAGAAACCGACCTTACCGCCTGGTTTGGTAAACGCGGCACACAAGGACGCATGCCTCCAGTTGGTTTTCCTCGCGATAACAAGTTTTAAACGATGCGATCTCTGGCTTAAGACTGGGAGGTTCTTTGCATCCTAATAAAACGCATAAAGAAAAAACATCTGCCGCATTTGCTATGGTGTTGACGGATCCGTGGCATAAAAGTGCAGGCACCTGCTGGAATAAAATTTTAACAGCTTTGACATCCATATTTGATTAGAGTACACTAATCAAACGTGGAGTCACGATCATGTTTGCCTTACTCGACTGTAATAATTTTTTCGTCTCGTGCGAACGCGTCTTTGCTCCACACCTGTGGAACAGGCCGGTGTTGGTGCTATCCAACAATGATGGTTGCGTGATTTCACGGTCTAAGGAAGTAAAAGATCTTGGTATTGCGATGGGAGCACCATTTTTTAAAGTGCGTGAACAATGCCAGAAGCACCAGGTTGAAGTGTTTTCCAGTAATTTTGAGTTATACGGCGATATGTCAGCGCGGGTTATGTCGATTATAGGGAAGGTAGCACCCGATCATGAAATCTATTCCATTGATGAGGCTTTCCTTCATTTAGCAACGATCCCAACCAGCGATCATGAAACCTTTTGCCAAACCTTGCGTGAGCAGGTGAAGGACTGGACAGGCATTCCCGTAAGTATCGGCATTGCCCCGACCAAGGTTCTTTGCAAAATAGCCAATATGATTGCCAAAAAATATACGGTCTCTGGAGTCTTTGATCTCTCCAGTCCCAGCCTGCAAGAACGCATCCTGAGCGGCTTTCCTGTAGGTGATATTTGGGGTATCGGCTCTAAGCTTTCTAAAAAACTCGAAGCCATGGGTATTTATACCGCCAAAGATTTACGTGATGCCAACCGTAACATTATCCGGAGCTGCCTGTCTGTCGTTGGTTTGCGGATTGTCGATGAATTACGCGGCATCAGCTGCCTGGGGCTGGAAGAAATTGAGCCTAAAAAGCAAATTATGGCCAGCCGCTCGTTTGGAAAACCCGTCACAGAGTGCCATGAGTTGGAGGAGGCAATCGCCTGTTATGTCACCAGCGCTGCTATGCGGCTACGCAGCCAGCAAAGCATTACAGGTGCCATGTATGTGTATATTCGGACCAATCACTTTCAAACAACGGATAAATCCTATGCCAAAGGAGTGATGTGGCCTCTTCCTATTGCTACCGACTATACCCCTGATCTTATCAGTATGGCGAAGCAGATGGTGCGCCATTTATACCTCAAAGGATACCGCTATCAAAAAGCAGGGGTTGTGCTTCTGGATTTAGTGGATGCAGCTTCTTTACAGTATAATCTGTTTGCTCCTCCAACCGATTCAAAGCACAGCCAGCTCATGCCCGTTATGGATGGTCTCAATCGCCGGTTTGGTAAGAAAACAATCCATTTTCTAGCTACCGGTTTTAAAAAAAACTGGCGGGCGAGGCAAGACAGCCAAAGCCCCCGCTACACCACCCGTTGGGATGAACTACCATCGGTGAATTAAAATGCTGGATAAATATTATTTATTGATTATACTACAATAGGTTATAGTCCATATTCAATCACATCACTAAGAGTCTTTATGCCCGATGGCGAAAATACCATATTCAATTCAGATCAGCAAAGCATTATCCATGATGGCTTTGGCGTTTACGTTGAACGATTTCTTAATAATTTATGGCAGGCTTCCGTTACTCCCCTCAGCAAAGAGGCTTGTTTAAATGTAGTCAAACATCTCAAGAAACCCGATACCGAAGCGTTCAGCCACCGGCTTGAAGGAACGTATCGAGGGGAAGGGCACTCTGTCATCCGAGAAAATTTTAAAAAGATCCATAGGGCTTTACATGGTAACGTATTAGACACCGATCTTACCGATGTGCTTAAGGTCCATGATCCCCGTTTAAATAAGAAAACACAAGGGGCGATAACACAGGCGGAGAAGAAAGAATTTGGTGAAGTGTTGTTGAGATGCATTGATGAATGGCATCGCAATCATCATGAGGCCGATCAACGATCGCTCGGCTTTTCAAACAGGGTCGGTGCACAGACAAGCAACAGACAATACATGTCAATGTAGAGGTGGACTTCCTTTCTCATTCGCACCAGATTTTCCCTTTGACTTATCCACCCATTTCTTTTCTTCTCCTGCTCCTGGAGTTGGAGGTGTGATGTTTCTGTTTTCTTGGGATGGCTTAGATGTAACATATTTTTTGGTATAAGGCCCCACCTGGCTTAAATCTAACGTCACGTTGGAATTGATGCTTGCTAACGAAGCATTTGAAGTTTGTCCTGACCCGATAGGTTCTATTTCTAATTTTTGTATTGCTGGATTAATGACATTTTTAATCTCTTGAGAAAGTTCTTTCAGCTCCACATAGCGCTCTACTGTCATGGGGGCAGGCAGCTCCTCCTTGATACCATGAGGTAACCATTTAATTTCTTTTGACAGAATATCTGGATTTGTCTTTAAAATTGCATTCAAATCATTAACCGATCCTGTATCCAATGCCCTTTGGAGACGGATATGACTTGCAAATTCCTGAAGCTTTTGTCCTTGTACACTCACTTGTTGGCACATATCCTTACCAAGAGAATCAAGGGTGGTCGTTGCGCTAATGGTTTTAAATCTAAATTGATCTTATCTCTTTCACGTTGACCACCGTGACTCAATACACGATAAAGTGAATCTGTAATATTTGTAACACTTGACTGGATCGCATGATGTATGTGAATTTTGCTTGTTTCCACACATTTGGCGACACGTTCTAGTGCGTCTGCAAATTCATGGTTTAAAAACAGGCCGGATGGAATATCGTTAACGCCACTATGAAGAGAACGAATAATATCTTCAGGTCCTATAGGTACTCCATGATCAGTGCCTAATCTGGCAAAAAGCCTAAAATTGCCCGTTTTTCCCCTGAAAAAGTTCCCCGCTTTGCCGAAATCAACCATGGCAGCCACATATGAGTTATCTTTAAGACTAATTATCCCTAGATTTTGTTCGTGAATATCTGTATCGCCTACGACTAATTTAAGAGCAATAACGTCCATAATACCAGGTGTCAAAGTAAACGCCATTTCATGCATTTTCGCGCGTTCCTCGTGAAAATCTAGATCAGGCGTTTCTTGCCTGATCTGCTGAAGGTAAAAAGCATCCATATCTTGGTAATTGCGAAGGAACCTAGAACTCAACACCGCTTTAGTTGCATCAGTTGATTGAACAACGTGGATTTTAGGTGCCCGCTCAACGTTAGGATTTATATTATTATCCTCGAGTGAATGAAGAACAGCACGCACAACATCAGTGCATAGTTTTTCTTTTATGCAACCACTTATATGGGAATCATTGTTACTGATCGTAGGATACTTAATACAATATTCTCTTTGCTTAGGTTCCTGATTGGCGAGAGGTTTCCTTTTCGCCACCACACCAACATCGAGACTGTCTCCTCGCTTAATTCGAGAAAAGAGATATTGGTTTAGGGTTTGCACATTTGATTGTTGTTCATTGTGAGGGGATACATAAGGAGCTCTAAACTCTTGTTCAATCCAATAGGCTCCATTTTTATAGGCCTGCATCTTTATGCCAATCTCTTCAAGTTTATCCATCTTAATTTCGCTCAGTTCGTCGTACATCTCGCCTATTTGGTCATTTATAGTATCCGAGGAAGCTTGAAGCATATTATTCAGATTATTAAAGAAGGATGTATTAAAATCCTTTTGCAAAAGGTGCAGTGCATGCCTGGCTTGGGGATCTTCTTTAGAGTTACCGCGGGAATCATCCGAACCATGTTTAGAAATCTCAGTAAGCATCATCGTACTGAACTCTTTAAAAAAACTATGGACTTCATTTTGAACGCTTTCCGAGTGCCCCTGTTCAAGGAATGTCTGCATTGCAGAGCCCGTACGTTTGATTAAAAGACTGATAACATCGTCCACGGTTTCCGCTGGAGCAAGGCCAGAAAGTCCATGCTTTTGTTGATCAAAAAAAGAGTTTACTTCTATAGAAACAGGCATAGCCACATACTCCAAAACACTATTCTTAATATACCTTTTTAATATATCAAATAAATTAAATGTAACAATATAATATTAACAAACACATAAATATTAAACACAAATAAAGAAATATATTATTTTTAACAATGAAAAGCCAAGATCAGCCTTTGGAGCAGATAGCTTTCATAGTAGGCAGGGTGATTGGCATAAAATTTAGGAAGGTTCAATTGATTAGGCTGAATGGTGTCATCCTGAGAACAGAGATGTGTTTCAACCAAGACAAACCCTTTGCGCTTATAATAGTCAGCTGCTGGAGTGCCGTCTTTCATGAGATCATACTGAGGCACCGTATCTAAAATCACTTTTTGCGTATGGGCTTGCCATGCTTTTTGCATAATCGACTCAAACAACATTCCACCTAATCCAGTATTCTGGTAAGCGGGGATCATCCCCAGATACATCAATTTGCTTATTTCAAATGGATGCTGATATCGCTGAAGAGCACCAAATCCAACGAGCATTTTCTTATAATATAAACCATACAATTCAAGATATTCAAACAAATTATGAACATTCCACTGCAAGTCACACATAGGCCACCATGATGCACTGGAAGCAACGGCTTCATAAAGACAGAAAAATTGATAACGGCTGATCATGACCGCATCCTTAGGGTGGGTACGGCTAATACCTTCTATAACCAAAGGAACTATTTTAAAATCGTCTGAAGGGAAGGGACGTTTAGTATATGTCAGCGGAACCGTCTGTTCCATAAAATGAATTTCAATAGGGTCGATGGTACCAATCGACTCGTAGCATGCACCACGATAAGAGAGGGTTCCATTCGCTTTCTGAATAGGCATTAAACGCCAGATTTCATGGGTTAAGGGATTCATCCATAATTTAGGTTTAATGATAAAATCATGCGGTAAAAACTTCATAATACTAATCTTCATAGAGCTGGTCTATTTTAACAGATTTCGTGGCATCGAGCAAACAGGACTCATGGGTTACCAGCATAAGGACATGGGTGATTTGCAAGCCCGTAACAGCAAGCCCTATAATGCATATCGGACTACTGCACTCTGCACGAAGGGTAAAATCGAAATAAATCATTTCAAATCAGATGGTTAGTGAATACAACCCTCTTAATTAAAACCGAATTATAACTGACAAACCGCTTGACAAACGCTCCGATGATTATAGAATTATATGACATTTTTATATCAACTCATTAGAGACTGAGAAAACCATGAATAATATGCTTCCAGAACCCATATCGATGACCAAAGCCATTGGGCTGTATCTGGTATGTCTGATTGCTTTTATATTTTCGATAATGGCTGGATTATTAGCGATTGTGCCATTTTCACTGTGTGCCGTCATTTATGTATTCGCCGGTCTTATCCTGCAGCGGCTGGTTTTACAGGACGTCATTTCATCGCATATTATTTATAGATCCATCTATAATTCATCATCGACCAAAATAAATGTACTTATTTTTTGGCCACTGAGGTATCTCTTTATCCTCTTACGCGTTTTGTAGGTTAGGGCTAATTTCCTCTCAAAATTCAACCTCAGTACTGAGATAAATGGGGTTCCAAGCAAACTCCCATTCTCCTTTTATTGCTCCTTAGCTCATAACAACGGACAAGAGGGGAATATTAAACAGCGAGAGATAATGCTGGCATCAGCGCTTGTGATCGATCCTGCAAGCGGTTTAGCCTCTGGAGTTCTACCGTGCAATGCCTGAAATATTTTGTTTCTTCACTAGCGGGGGTTTTGACTTTTTGCGTCTTACCGTATGCGAATAATTCTTCATGATTTAAAAGGCAGGGTTGGTTGGGATGATGGGCAAGCCAGTGTTCAAATAAATAATGGTAACGTTTTTCTTCACCGATATCCCGAAAGCGTTGCAGGCCTGAAGCAAATTTATCCTGCTCGGAAAGACTCGATATATCTTTGCCATCTTTACTTAGGATTGTTTCACCCAATTCGATAACAAATAATCTGCGCAATTTTTTGGCCTCTTCAAAGCGCGTTTGAGCGGCTGAGTGTTCTTCTGAAATCAACGCATTTAGGGATATAATTTTTTCCTTCGCTTCGTCCTTTAACATAGCAAGCTGTAGCCTGTTAACAGACTGTGTAGCTGTGGCCTGAATATGATCAATATGATAGAGGCTATCTTCAAAATACCCTACAGCAGTTTCGATTTTTTTTAAGAATTCTCCCCGGTTTTTCTGGGTAGCGTTTAAATACACAAACTGCGCGGCAGACAAAGCAAGATAGGCAAGATATTCATGGTCACCAGGCTGTTCTTTCATAATTTTTTCATATTCCAGTTCATAGATGGCAACAATCTGCGCATATTTTTTTGACTGAAATAATGGTTGAATCTTATGACAGAGATCATCAACACGGGGATCTAGGTTTTCATCCGTTACTTTTTCTTGCTTTCGCTTAGGCGTTGATTGCTCTTTGATCGTTTGGATTTGTGGTTTGGGTGCCTCAGAACCAGATTTCTTTTTTGCCAATTTTAGTTTCAGCAGCTTACCTGCTGAATGATGGCCTCTATTCTGATGTGACTGCCGTTTGGGATTACTGTTGGGATTACTGTGTTTTCCAAAACTTTTAAGCAAGTCTTCAAAGTTTTTATCATACGCAGCAAGCTCAGCGCTTTTTGATTTTGCCTGTGCGGCATCGTCAATATGCTTAAGAAGCAACGCCTTAGCATGTCGTGTACGGGAGATATTTTCAGAAAGGGAATAAATATAATCGCTGATGGGTACGATTTCAAAACCGGGATCTTTCCCGTTTGAAGAATCATAATTCATTGCCAAGAAATCACGAACGCCTAAACGCTGCACATTTGAAACAATATCCCGTGCCATTTTGAAAAGTTCTATGGCCTGATTTTGAACTTTTAATCGTTGCTCAAGCGCAAGCTCTTGTTTAATAGCCAGGATCTCCGCTATCAACCCATTGCATATCAGCATATACACAGCTTTTGATGCCCCACTTTTAAATAAGGTACGGATTGTACTGCCGCCAAAACGAAAATAAAACACTTTGGAGAGCTCCTGGAGCTGTTCATTCCAGTCTTGTTCACTCAGGCACTGAAAGGCTGACAACTGATACATTGTGCCTATCTTATTAGGAGCTATTGCTTTTAAACTATTAAGGAGCAATGTGCCCGAACTGGCTATAGAATCCAGCAGTTTAAACATGTCATCATGTTTAGTGGCATCCTGCACTAAAAAGAAATGGTCAATCTTTTGATAAGCCTGAATCACCAGCACATAGCTTTGATTTAAAAACTTCCGCAACGGGTCATGACCCAAAGGATCATGTTGGGGGCTTGCAACGAGTGGAGATTGATCCGCCTGGTCACACATCGCCAGAAAATCACGATGTCTGGATGCTGCTTCATCACTGTTTCTAGCAGCAAGCAAACTTTCAACCGTGAGGAGATGCATGACACTGCGCCATAATAAAAAGGCAGGAGCCTGATCAATATTTTGGGATTTTAAATAACCCACCCAATGATCCGATGCCTCAATAGCGCCTTTTAACCCAGCCTCATTCATGGGTTTAAAATAATATTGAATACGGTAGCTAAGGATCATCGCGTAAAGTTCTAAAAAACTTTGTTGCTGTGAGGGGTTAAAATACACGCAGCATGGCTGGTGAACAAGGCTGTGGTTCACCACCGTAAAATTGTTCCACAGCCGGGTGTTCATCTGGGCCAGTAGTTCACTTACAAACGGTTCCATTAATGCCTGATGCTCAGGATTAACTGCCGATGCCATGTAATGGATGCCAGCGACAAACGTATCAAAATTTAAATCAGCAAGTTTTGATATGAGATTGGTAAATAATTCGTTATAGACAAGGAGAGTCGGGATAAAAGCGGGATAATTAACTTCAATTAAGGGGCGGTTTTCTTTATTGAGAAACCATTGTTGCAACTGGATATGAATAATTTTCTGTAGGAAGAGGGCTTCCTTCATGCGTTCAATAAAATACTCTGGTTCTAAATTACATAACGGCAATTTCTTCAACCACGCTTTCATGGTTTTAATCGATTCATGCGTTTCTTGTTCCCAGTTTTTTAGGTAATAAACATATTGCTGAAATAATCTCATATCCACATGATAGGCCGTAATTTCGCCCCGTTTCTTTTGAAATTCTGAAAACAGCGCTGCACGCTTCTTTTTATGTGTGAGATAGATTTCTTTGCTGTGAGCAAAATACTCAATAAGCTCAAGATCATAGGGGCTAGGTGATAATGCTTGTTGTATTTCAACGCCTACGTCGGAATCATTGGTATGATTGGGGCCTGAATGATGAGCTACCTCAGCTTGAGAACTGGGATTGATCGCGTTATTATTTTCAATCATGGGCGGCTTGGCGTTGGCCTTTTGTTTTTTTTTGTTCTTCTGTCTCTTACCCATACACTCTAAAATCCCACAAATTTTAAGTAGGTACTTTTAGATAGTTCTGTTTAAATTTTCAATTTAAAAATTATTAATATATTTTAAGACACTTTAATGCCTACAGTTCTTATTTTTATATAACGTTGATGTCCTTGGTATAAGGGCCATGAGTCATTTAGATTCACCTAGAACATACAAAGTCTGACCATTTTGAACTGGGCTAAACAGCGGGGCGAGGCAGTCCTGACCGTCAAGCTGCTTGAGCATTCATCGCAGCCGAGTCTGTGCAAATTCCAGGAGGATAATGGTTTTCTGGAATGAAGATGGATGGGAATCGGCTAGTGCCCAAGTGCCAATATGCATGTTTCCATCAAATCGTTTTTCTAGCCAGTAGTTGCTATTTATCCTTTTTTATCCTTATTTTATGAGGTGTATATGGGGTTTTCATCTTCTCCTATAACCGCATAATATATATTCAGGGAATTATCGGAAATTGGGACGCGGATGAGGTTTTTGACCAATGGATTCTTTGGTGGAAAGGATCAAATAACCGGAAAAAAATATTAAATCCAGCTAAGGCCTTTGAAGGATTCTGCCGCTCATTTGTTGAAAAAAGAAATGGGTTAGGGAGGGCGTAAAATGCAAAAAGAAATGAGAATCTTTATTTTTCATGAAAATTTAGTCATCATGATAACATGGGAAGAAAACAACACATTCGGTTTTAAAATCAGGCGTGATGGTATCCAAGAGCTTGATTGGTGTGAAAAGAAAATCAAAGAATTCAAGGTGTTGCTTGAAAAGGTAAAACAAGCAGTCGAAATATTAACCAGTGAGGAAGAGGGATAAACATGGACGTAGTTACCAAACAAACTAAAGAAGATTTGAAGGGATTTGTGGATAGACTGGAATTTCTGGAAAAAGAAAAGGCAAAGGTTATTGAGGACATGAAGCATGTATTTCAATCAGCTAAAAACACCGGATTTGATATCAAGATTCTGCGTAAAATTCTGCGTGCCAGGAAGGAGGATTTGAACAAAATGGCTGAAGAGCAATCGTTGTTTGATATCTACGCGGAAGCATTGGGAATGGAAATTAAGCTGGATGATAGGCAAATTTTAATGGAGGGAATTTAATGGAAATTACCAGGGAAAAAGTGATTCCAGACATGGTTTATCGTCTTTCAACCAGAGAATTGCGCCAAGCAGATAGAGTAAATCAGAAATTGAGGGTAGCCGCCAGGCTTGAACGATTGAGTTTGATTATGATTTCAATTTCCAAGAAAATGGAAGAAGCTTTTTATGGGGATGAAGAGTATGAAAATAAACACATTGAGCTGCGCGGGGCGGCAGGACTTGCCAAAGAATGGTGTACTGGAATCAGAGAAGATTGTGGAGAAAATAAAGCATGTGCGGAGGGTGTTAACCCCGCATAATGGGGTATCAAAGATTGATTTAATTAGCTATGAACAGGCAAAGGTTGCAAGGGATAATGCGTACAAAACCAGGCGCGGATCACTCATTGAAAACTCAAATGGTTTTGTGGTGCATGATGAAAAGTTAATGTGTCAGTATATTTGGATATGGGAATAGGATATGGTCAGTAAAAACGATGTGATACAGGTTATCGATAAAAGCCACTCTTGGCATGGATGTTTTGTACAGGTGACGGGGACAACCGATACATCAATCTACGGCGTTATGAGAGTGCCAAGGAAGCCACAATCAAAGGTTAAGCTTGACCACAACCAGTATGAAGTTATTGGGCATGTAACCGATGAATTGAAGGGAGTATAGCCAATGTCATCAATTCATGATTTAGTGAAAGGCTGGCTTGATGTGTTAAAGGGGCTGGATCAACCAGGACTGAATGAATGGGCTAAACGCCAAGGCCTTGATAACAAGGGTTCATTTATCCAGTTCAAAAAGGCCTTGTTACAGCATGGGATTGATTATAACGCTCTTAGGAATGCCTACCATGCTGAAAGAGCAAATCAACTGGCAGCAATATGCACCCATGAATTAACTTTAATCACGGATGCAGATAAATCGCTTAATCGCTATGCTGTGTGTGATGGGCATGGTGGTGTTTTGTGGCATGGGAAGTTTTTTGAGCATGAGCCAGCCACCCAATTTGAAGCAGAAATTGAGGCGGCTAAAAAGGCCTTATGGTTAGCAGGTAAGGTTAAAGAACGCATTGGTGCACAAGGTATTAGGCTAACGATTAAGCTTGATGCTGAATGGTTATCTTTTCAAGGTGATGTGTTGAAAGGCCAAGCTAGGAAAAACAATATTGAACTGCACATGATCAACGTGCCAGGCGTAGAAAATCCTGCAGATAAGTGGACTACTGAAACTGGCTTTAAGAAATGGCAGGAAAATGATTTATCAATTTTAGCTTTTGAAATTCAAGGATGATATATGAAAGAATTTATACGTGCTGAATTAATACTTAGGTTAATGGATATTGCTATTGATTATCATGGCCATCAAAGCTTAAGGATGCTCATAAGCGATGCAATAGATGATGCTATTAATAAAAATGAAGATTGGTATAAACCAGTAAATAATGAAGCAGTAGAAGCTATCAGAAATCAGTTTGAAATGAAAGATATGATTGCTGGTATAGATGATGAAATTAGATTGGGCGATTATGCGATTCCTATCTTAAATGAAAAGCAAATTAATGCTATTCGGAATGAGAGATTTAAAAAAGCATATGAAATTCCACCAGTAAAGCCTGATTTTCCAGATCAATTAAAAGACCTTCCATTAGTTGAAAAGTATGATGTAATGAACTGGTTTAAGGCAAAATTTAAAGAGGAAGAACAAATTCCTTCTAAAGGGGAAATGTGTGGCATTCCTTATCAGATTAATGAATCCTTAACACCATGGATAGAATTTGTCCTAAAATTGGATGGTAAAGTTCTATATCAATCACTAAAAAAACAATCTGAAAGAAGTTAGTACGGAAAAAGGTATATGCAATTTAGAGAAGAATTAATTGAGACAGAAGCTTTCAAGGCCGAGCAGCGTAAATTTAGTAAGCATGTGTTAAGCTATTTTGAAAAACCAGGACAGCCGATTATTGATTATGAAGGGCTTAAGGATCATAATGCACATATGATACCACTAACAGAATATGATTTGCATCTTGTATATGCTTGCAGTGTTCATTTTGTGCGAAATGCCATAAGGGCTTTTTCTGGCCTTGAACAGGATCACCAGGATATCATTGAAGAAGGTGTTAAAGAACATCTCTGGAAACATGCACAGGAACCCCTAAAATGAGTATTACCCTAAGTGTTAAAACCGACATCGCAGAAACCTTGAAACGTTTTGAGGTGTTGGAACCGCGCCAGTTTCCTTTCATAGTATCGCTGGCAATGAATAAAACAACGGGTAGGATCAAAGAGGCTTTGAAAGCAAACATGCCTATGTCCCTTGACCGGCCAACCCGCTTTACGCTTAATAGCTTGATGACCAAACCAGCTACCAAACAGAAATTGGAAGCGGAAGTTGGATTAAGGGACTTTGCCCCAAAGGGTACGCCTGCCAGCACATACCTTATGCCACAAGTGCATGGTGGATCAAGGAAGCATAAACGCTTTGAACGCGCATTGATCCTTTCTGGCATTATGCCAGCCGGTTACTTTGCGGTTCCAGGCAAGGGAGCAAAGTTGGATTCATCCGGTAATTTAAGTGGCAGTTTTATCACGGCCATATTGTCGTACCTCAAAGCAAGCCCTGATTCATACCAGAACAGAACAGATAAATCGGGTAGAAAGCCCCGCGTAGCTCAACGACAATTCTTTGCTGTGAAAGAGCATTCTATATCTGGCCGGTTGCCTATGGGGATATATCAGCGTACTGGTGGCAATATTAGGCTTGTGATTGCCTTTGTGAAGCAACCGAAGTATAACAAGCGTTTCTTGATGTTTGACATATCACAGAAATTAACTAAACAATACCTTCAAGAAGAGCTTGTTAAAGCGGCAGAACGTGCTCTAGCAACGTCATCCTCGAAAGTATCCCTATCCGATTTCCAAAATGCCATTAATTATTTTTAGGAATGATGAATGATCTATAATATTAAAACAGAATTTGAATATTGGCCGCCTGTTGAGAATGAAACATATAAAGAATATGTTTTTAGATATATCAATAATATGTCATCAGTTCTTAGAGCAATATATGAAGAGCATTCCGAAAAATCAGAGAATAATATTCTAGAATCAATCAATTTCAGGCAATCTTTTATACCACAAGATGAGCTATTATTAATAATTCATAAATTCAATGTGTTACTAGCCACAGAAAGGGGATTGAATCTTTTCACTTCACGATTGATGAGGGGCTTACAAAATGGTGAAGAGGTGATTGACATCGTTAGAAATAATAATGAGGGTTGCACATGTCAGGTAATAGAGCCAACAAAACATTAACAGTCCGATTTATTGAATGCCCCTATTGCGGAAAAAGAGCGCATAAGGAAGTTTCTGCACAGAAGTATAAGACGGCAATCATGAAGTGTGAGTGTTGTTCAAAAAGATCATTGGTACTGATAAAAATTAAAGGTGAAGCAGTTATGTATTACCTTTTGAAGATGTGCCCTTCAACCTGGTGGATATTATTTATCCCCACCCCCATTGCAATGTCGATATTGAAAAGGATAAAGCAACTAAATGAGCTTTAAAGAAGTGGTATCATTTATATTATTCTGTTTGGTTGTCAGTCAATGTACTCTTGATGACGAATTGAATGTTATACAGGATCGTTTGAAAGTATTGGAGGATAAATCATGCGTGAGCCCAGTAGTTTACCCAACATATGAATCATACATGCAAGAAGGGGAAAGGCTGTTTGGGAAGGATGTTAAGGAATGGGTTTATAAATGCCCCATGTGTGAGACAAACCAAACGGCAAATGATCTTATGCGTGAGGGAGTCAATAAAGAGAAGGTTCTAGATTATCTAGGGTTTTCATGCATTGGGAGATTTAAAGAGAAAACAGAATCCGCATTTAATGGCAATAAGAAAAAGATGAAAGGTAAAGGATGTGACTACACTTTGGGAGGTCTAATTGCCTTACCTGGGGTTATTGTTCATAGTGATGGAAAGAAACATAAGCGCTTTGCTTTTGGAGAGAAGGACGGCGTTCAAAACAATAGAGAAACTCAACTATAGAATGGAATTATAATATGAATACATTTGAATTAATTTCCCAATGGGCGCATGATAGAAATCTAATTGAAGGAGCAACGCGCCAAGCCCAAATGCTTAAGCTTACGGAAGAAGTTGGTGAGTTAGCCGCAGGCATTGCTAAAGCAAAAGAACAAGTTGTGAAAGATAGCATAGGAGACTGTGTTGTTGTCTTAACCATTTTGGCAAAGCAATCAGGATTAACGATTGAAGAATGTATTAATGCGGCTTATGAAGAAATAAAAGATCGTAAGGGGCGTATGATAGACGGTATATTTGTTCGTGAAGAATAAAATCTATCATAAAACTGGCTTAAGATACTAATGACCGGATTTAGAGCATTTTATAGTTGCTTGCGTCCAATAATACAGATTGCCGATACTTCCCATTGGAACGAGGTTTTCAACTTTACACCCAGTTGCTTGCTCACCGGCTTTGAGAAAATCTTCCCAGTGTAGAATTTCTTCCCTTGAATGATAAACACCCTTACGGCGCATCTCTATCTTTCCATTACCAAGATCGGCAACGTAGATTGCCCTACCATCAATGGAAACTTCCTTGCGATTAGGATTGTTGGTAATGTTGTCAACGCATCCTGATAATGCTAGAGTAATGATTAATGGATAAATGAAACGCATATAACACCCTCATTATTGAGGCTATATCCTATAAGTTAATTTTTGGTTAAGATCAAGTCTAAAATTGGCCGCACTATTATGCCAGATAAGGAAACTTAAAATGCCTAAATTTTTATCACAAAGTCAACAATTTACTCTAAGGAGCAAGTCATGCAATTAATATTCGTCATAGGCTTTATTGGTTTAGTGCTCTTCACATTGCGTCACTTGCCTGACATAAACCTCGATGTTGCTTGGCATTTACAGAATAAGCTACGTGACTGGGAGCGTACATTAAAGGAAAAGGTAGATGAAAAGGAAAAATCATGCAAATAACATTTGGCCTAAATCCAGTTCTAATATGTATGTCATTATTAATAGTAGGATCATGTTCTTTGCTTGATGCTAAAATAAGGGCGGACAAAGAAGAAGAAATAGAACGGCTTCGTATAGAAAACACCAGAATAATCCGCGACTATATTACGGAACTACAGAAAAAAACAATGAAACATTGAAGATGTATTTGGATGCTAGACTTTGAAAAAATCATAGAGGCTATGGCTATTGCGATACACGATTTTACTTATAAGGAAAGCATATATGATCGGCCAGCCTGTTACTTACTAAGGAAAGAGTTTAGAGAGCAAGCAAAAGCAGCCATCAAAGCCCTGGCCAGGGAATTGCCTACAGCAGAACAAATTCGTGAACCAACCGGTGTTTATTATGATGAACTGAACGATGCAGAGGTTATGGGGCTTATGTATGACAAGCTTAAGGAGTTTGGGGATGACAATAATTAATCATAATAACAATAAAAAAAGATGAAATTAGAAATTAATTGTTTGCTGATTTACCTAATGTTGCTAATTCCATTTTCTTTAGGGCTTTGGTGTGGTATCGATAATATGTGGTATGGCATAGGAGGATTCACAGGAGGCCAGTTATTTTCTTATTTAAGAGATAAACGCGAACAATTAAGGAGTAAGCCATGCAACTAGACCGTCTCTTCCAAAGCCATACGAAACGGGCTTTGGTGGGCACGGTGCGGTGTGTGTATAACCACAGGCATTACGGAGCCGAAAGGCGAGCTGTGCGAGCGTAATGTGTGCGATTGTCCGCGCGGACCTGACACTGAGGGTAGCACTGTAAGAGTAATGATCTTCCATCGTGTCCACCACCCCACCCCCAAAAGGTACTTGGTAAGAATGTGCTTCACGGGGTAATTCGAACCCCGACATAACGCTAGCGTCAGAATTTTTTTTGGGTTACACTAGTGGTTGCCTGGGGGGGCGCATTAATCAAAAACATTAGAAATCAATAGCTTGATAGGCAACCTGACAACCGCATTTTGACAACCCAAAATGTAGAGGTTGTCAAGATTTTAACTTTGACAACCCAAAGTATGTTGGTTGTCAAAATGAGAAAAGGCTATTGGGGGATAGTGTTGTGAGAGTATTAGATTTGTTTTCAGGAATCGGGGGATTCTCACTAGGTTTTGAAGCCGCTGGTTTTGAAACAGTGGCCTTCTGTGAAAATGATCCTTACTGCCAAGCAGTATTAAAGAAAAACTTTCCAGGTATTCCCATAATTCCAGATATCTATCAATTCAAACCAGAGGGGAACCATGGAGCAATTCAACTTATTTGCGGGGGCTACCCCTGCCAGCCATTCAGTTTTGCCGGAAAAAGAAGAGGTGAAAAGGATAGCAGATATATCTGGCCGGAAATGCTGCGAATTATACGAGTTATCAAACCAGAATGGGTTGTTTGTGAAAACGTTCTTGGCCACGTTGAACAGGGCTTTGAAAACGTTGCCACACAAATGGAAAACGAGAACTACACAGTCTGGCCGTTTGTTGTTCCAGCTTGCGCCGTTGGAGCGCAACATCACAGGGAAAGGCTTTGGATTGTGGCTCACTCCAACAGCTACGATGATTGGGAAGCGAAGCCGTGCAGGGATAGAAAGAAGGAGGAAATGGAGGCTATCAACAGGAAGAAAAACGCTTCCACCAGGGAATCTATTGGAACAGGTGATGTATTCTGGAATTACGCCGTGCACAAATATCCTGGAACCAACCTTGGGTTATGGATGCGGCGAATTCTTAAGTGGGGATTCCTGCGAGGGGCGGCAAAAGATACTGAATGCCGATTGGGTAGAATCATTGATGGGGTTCCCACCTGGATGGACGGCATTAACAATCCAGGAATGGAGAGAATTGTTGCCTATTCTGAAAGTATGGAAGAAAGAAACAAAGCACTTGGAAACGCCATAGTTCCCCATATTGCCTATTATATTGGTGAAGCAATTAAAAACTACAACTTACAAAAAGGTATATTAAATGACTAATAAATTATCAAAATCAAACAAAACATTAAAAATTGAATATGTATCGTTGGGAGCAATAGAGACAAACCCATACAATTCAAGGGTTCATTCACCAGAACAAATAGACCAGATCGCGGAATCAATTGTTAAATTCGGTTTTAATAATCCTATATTAATAGATGTTGCAAATAAATTAATAGCAGGTGAAGGCCGGTATTGGGCAGCTAAGAAATTGAAGTTAATGGCTATTCCAGCAATTTATTTAGAACATCTTGATGACGTTGAACGCCAAGCCTACCTCATTGCTGATAATAAAATTGCTCTTAACTCTACATGGAATAATCACCTATTGGGAGCGGAGCTTATGAAGCTGCAAGACTTTGGGTTTGAAGGAGATTTATTGGGTTTTAGTGATGAAGAATTAAAGGAGTTATTACCTGATATTGATATTGAAATTGAGGAACAAGAGCCGGTTGAAGATAATAAAACAAAAGAAAATGAGGAATGTTGGCGATTGGGTAAGCATTTATTGAAAGCTGGTGAAAGCGTTGACGGTGATTTGGAAGCTATGATAGAGGCTTGGCAGGAATACACAGGATTAGATGCTGTATCAGTTGAAACAGGTGAAAAGTATAATGATATAGCTTAGGGGATAGTTATGAAGGAAATATCTTTGAAGGATTATGCTGCACGTAAGGGAGTGACGCGCCAAGCTATAATAAAGGCCATCAATTCGGGAAGACTTTCAAAATCTGTAATAAAAAAAGGAAAGCTGATTTATCTTGATGAAGAATTGGCCAATGCTGAATATGAGATCAATACAAATAAGGAGAAATCCAGGAAGCATGATAACATAGGAGAGGATTTCGTTAAAGGAATCCAGGGTGGGGATCAAAAAAATGTTGCCATGGCCGCCAGGAATGCGTTGATAACCTATAAAGCAAAAATAGCACAACTGGAATATAATGAGCGCATGGGATTGCTGGTTGAGGCGCAAAAAGTGCGTGATGAAATGTTTAAAACAGGTAGGGTATTAAGAGATTCCTTGCTTAATATAGCAGATCGATTAGGGCCTGAATTGGTAGGGATTACTGACCCAAAAATTATACATAAGAAAATAAAAGATGAAATCATATTTACCCTGGTTGGCTTTGAC
This sequence comes from Alphaproteobacteria bacterium, assembly GCA_016722515.1. Classification (NCBI taxonomy): domain Bacteria; kingdom Pseudomonadati; phylum Pseudomonadota; class Alphaproteobacteria; species Alphaproteobacteria bacterium. The sequence goes on along the minus strand of JADKJE010000003.1, from coordinate 370,759 downwards.
AAGGATATGTACGACGATGGAATAAATTTAGGGTAGTACATGCATGATCCTGCTTTGATCGTCAAGCAATCCTTTGTTGCTGGATTGCAGCCAGAACCTGATTTAACCGTTTCACAATGGGCGGATGAATTTAGGGTATTGCCACAGAAGGCGGCGGCGGAGCCTGGTAGATGGCGTACGGATAGAACACCCTATCTACGTGAAGTAATGGATTGCTTAAGCCCTCATAGTCCGGTGCAGCGTGTAATTTTTATGAAAGCCGCCCAGGTTGGGGGAACGGAATGTGGTAATAACTGGCTAGGGTATGTAATTCATCATGCGCCAGGGCCAATGATGATGGTGCAGCCCACAGTTGATACGGCAAAAAAATATAGTAAGCAACGTATAGCCCCGATGATTGAGGAAACGCCAGCATTAAACGAACGCATAAGCCCCGCAAGAAAACGCGATAGTGGCAATACGCAGTTGGTCAAAGACTTTACCGGCGGGGTGCTGGTAATGACAGGTGCGAATAGTGCTGTGGGTTTACGGTCAATGCCAGTCAGGTATCTTTTTTTAGATGAAGTAGACGCTTACCCATTTGATGTAGATGGGGAGGGTGACCCCGCCGGTTTAGCAGAAAGAAGAACAACTACATTTGCAAGACGTAAAATCTTCCTGGTATCTACGCCCACTATTAAAGATGCAAGCAAGATTGAAAGCGAATATGAGAAGAGCGACAAACGCCGGTATTTCGTGCCATGCCCACATTGTGGCAACATGGATTGGATGCGTTGGAAAAATATACAATGGGAAAAAGACATACCAGAAACGGCTAAGCTATTATGTGAAGCATGTGGGGCGTTGATTTCTGAATATCATAAAACGGAAATGCTATTAAAGGGGGAGTGGAGGTCTACCGCACCAGGGGATGATAAGACTGTTGGATTTCACGTGTCATCATTATACAGCCCTTTAGGGTGGTTTTCATGGGGGGATATAGTACGGGATTTCCTGGAATCCAAGAATGATCCACCAAAATTAAAGAAATGGACAAACACAATCCTGGGGGAAACCTGGGAAGAAGCATACAGTGCTAAAGTGGGAGCTGAGGGAATAGCACAACGTGCAGAAGAATATGATCTTTATACCGTACCGCAAGGAGGTATCGTACTTACTGCCGGTGTGGATGTACAAGATAATCGCCTGGCCGTTGTTATACGTGCCTGGGGAAGGGATGAAGAAAACTGGTTAGTTAACTGGGCAGAAATTCACGGTGATCCCGCCAAGCGCGAAATATGGCAACAATTGGATAGTATGTTGATCAATACTGAATTCACCCATGCATCCGGTGCTAAGATGAAAGTAACGGCGGCTGCGGTGGATACTGGTGGACACCATACACACGAGGTCTATATTTATTGCCGAGAGCGGCGTAAACACCATATCATAGCAGTAAAAGGACAATCGCGATCGGGTAAACCACCACTAGGTAAGCCTTCTAAGCAGGATATAAATTTTAAAAATCAAACGATCAAGAAAGGCGCGGAATTGTACCCTATAGGAACGGACACCATAAAAGCGGTAATATATTCACGCCTGAAAATGGAAGAACAGGCCGGCCCTGGCATTTATCACTGGCCGCTTGGTCTGGAATTGGAATATTATAAGCAGTTAACGGCAGAAAAACAGGTAACGAAATATAAAAATGGATACCCTACTAGGGTTTGGATTAAGAAAGACAATGCCAGGAATGAGGCTTTAGACTGTGAGGTATATGCCTACGCCGCCTTACAGTTTGTTTATACCCGTGTTAACCGCAACTCAGTATGGGATCAATTTGAAAAGAAATGGGGAATTGGTGAAAAAACTGCACCAACTGAAAAAGAGAAAGAAGAAAAGACGATTTTGCCTTTAAAACAGCATAAAAAACCCATAAAGAGAAAGCGCGGATTCGCAAATAATTGGTAAAGTCAGTTAAAACCTTCGATAAAGCGGTGTGCACCATCAAAATCATTGTTTATAGAATAAAGGAGATTCAAAAAACACCCTAAATTACCGTCTGTTTGTTAACCATCAAGGGGGATACTCAGAGAATAACAAAGGGAGGTTTTATGGATGTTAAAATTAAGAAATTTATAGGTATCTTTGATATTCCTAAAAATGGCATAGAATTTCAAATCAATGAGCCTAAAGGAGGAAAACATCTTGGTGATTTATATCTTGGAAAAACTGGTATCACTTGGTGTGAAGGAAGAACAACCAAAAAGAATGGAAAACATAAAAGTTGGAAAGAACTTAGTGAACTTATGTCAAAGGGATAATTGGCTAATAATAGCTAATCCAGAGGCAATAAGTTGGAAATTAGACATATAAGTTAGCCTTTTCATTGAAACTTAACAATTTTATGTTAGGATATCCACTATAGGTGAGGATGTCTAGTAAACTAGACACCCTCTGGAATTAGAAGGATTTTAGAGCTTTTATAATCTCTAAAATGACCTTTAAGACCGGCAAGGTTGCTTGTAACAACCTTGCCAGTTTCTTCAAGATAGATTCTTTCTTCATCAGATTTACCTGAATTAGAGTTAAAAACCATCCTGTTAACAGGCAAGGTGTAAGGCAGTAACCTTATACCTATAGTGTCCTTGCTAAGCAGGACATGAACGACATTATGCCGCCCATTTATCCTTATAACACAAGCTTTCGCAATAGCAATATAGTTAGGCGAATTCGCCTAACATCTAAGCGAATTCGCCGTTTTAAAGATTGATTTATGCAAGGTGGTTGATAAACCCCACTTGTGATTTAACGAAATAAAAATATAATGGAAAGTGGGGATGGGTTTCTGGATATGGGGGAAAAGTGCCAGAAATCGCAACCAACGAGCCGTTGGAATTTATATCAGGTGATACAGTATCTTGGACTAAATCTTTAACTGACTATCCGGCAAACGATAGTTGGGTTTTAACATACGCCCTGATTAATTCCGCTCATAAAATAACAATTACCGCAACTGCAAGTGGCAGTGACCATCTTGTGAGTTTGTCAGCCGCCACCACAGCCGCCTATACTGCCGGTGTGTATCAGTGGCAAGCCTATGTAACCAAATCATCCCAACGATTCTTAGTTGATAGCGGTACTATTACTGTTATCCCAAACTTTGCAGCAGAAACAACCTATGATGCGCGGATTCACGCCAAGAAAATGGTAGATTTAATAGAAGATGTTTTGGAAGGCCGTGCGGAAGGGGATACACAAGAATATACGATTGGCAATCGGTCAATGAAAAAAATTCCCATACTCGAACTAAAAAAACTGCGTGATGTTTACCTTGCAGAATATAACCGCTTGATTAATTTGGACAAGATGGCAAACGGCATACCATTGAAAAATAGAATAAAGGTGAGGTTCTGATTATGGGGTTGATTAATAAAATCGCCGCACGCGCGGGTTATTACCCAAAGAAAGAGGTTTTGAAGCATGTTAAGCGTACCTTTAATGCGGCTCAATTGACTAGGTTAACCAATAATTGGACAACGCAATCAACCTCTATTAATTACGACCTTCAACGCTCACTTAAAACCTTACAGGCAAGATCACGTGATCTTTTCCAAAATGACCCTTTTGCGTGCAATTTTTTGCGTATGGCAAAAACTAACGTGGTGGGGCCGTCTGGATTTACCCTGCAAATCAAGGTGAAAGATGACCAGGCCAAAGGCCAGCCAATTAAACTTGATAAACTTGCCAGTGACGCGATTGAAAGCCACTTTGATAAATGGTCAAAGCCTGGGGTATGTGAGGTAACAGGCCAATGCTCATTTTGGGATATTCAGAATCTATTCATGGCCGGATTGTTGCGCGAAGGCGAAGTATTAATGAGGAAGGTATATGGGAAAAATGCCAATAGCTATGGTTTCGGGATTCAGGTGCTTGATATTGATAGGCTGGATGTGGATTATAACACCAACCTTGAAAATGGTAATGAAATACGAATGGGGGTTGAACTTACCAGCTTTGGCAAGCCTGTAGCCTACCATATCCTAGCAAAGCACCCTGGGGATAATGCCTATTATAGCTATCGTGGTAAAGGATATTTGCGCATACCAGCGAATGAAATCATTCATAAGTTTGTCATGGATCGACCGGAACAAGTGCGCGGTATACCAGCCCTTCATGCGGCGATGTTTAGAATGCAAAATTTGGGGGCGTATGAGGAGGCGGCAATTATTGCCTCACGTATTGGTGCGGCAAAAATGGGCTTTTATACGACACCGGATGGTGACGGTAGCATGTTAGCCGACAGTACAGAATCAAATGGAGAATTGCGCACGGAAGCAGAGCCAGGGCAATTTGATGTATTGCCGGATGGTGTGAGCTTCACGGCTTTTGATCCTGATTACCCACATGCCATGTTTGGTACATTCGTTAAATCATGCCTTCGTGCAATCGCAAGCGGTATTGGCGTTTCATATAATGCCCTGGCAAATGATTTGGAAGGAGTGAATTTTTCAAGTATGCGTTCTGGTGCGCTATCTGAACGTGATAACTGGATGGTCTGGCAGGATTGGGTTATTACCCACTTTTTAGAACCTATTTTTTCAGAGTGGTTAAAAATGGCATTGTTGCATGGAGCTATAACCTTGCCTAATGGTAGTGCCTTGCCTCTAACAAAATTTGAAAAATTCAATGTAGGTAAATGGCAAGGCCGTAGATGGCAATGGGTTGATCCGCGTGCTGATACGGATGCAAATATTCAGCAAATAAGTAGAGGTTTAAAATCACGTGCGGATGCAATCGCAGAACAAGGCGGTGATATTGAAGATGTATTTTTCCAACTTGCCGAAGAGAAAAAACGTGCAGAAGAACTAGGAATTTCAGAAATCTTAAGCGATCAAAATATGCTTAATATGCTTAATAATCAATCTGTTAATCAAGATACCTCAATATAATGTTTAAAAAGTTGTTGCAAGATACTGTTTTTTCAACTTTAATAAAAATCGGGAAGGATAACATTAGGTTAGGGGGCAGATGATTCATAACGAGATTCCTTTTGTTATTAACTTAATGTAACCCACCCCTTCTGTCTCCTAACCTAACGTTATTTAATGACGCTAGGGACTAACGATGAAAGATAAAAAGCAATATCGAAGCTTTACCGTTACCAGGGAAGCAATCAACCAGGATGAACGTACAGTTCAGCTTGCCTTTTCAAGTGAGGAAATGGCATTGCAATGGTTTGGATATGAAATCCTAGATCATTCACCAGAATCAATCAGACTTGGGCGTTTACGTGATGGTGCGCCCTTGCTTATGGATCATGATGCGTGCGACCAGATAGGCGTTGTGGAAAGCGTTGAAATTCGTACGGATCGTGTCGGAAGTGTAGTTGTGCGTTTTGGCAATAGCCAGCGGGCAAATGAAATCTTTCAAGATGTAATGGATGGTATCCGCCGTAAGGTATCGGTTGGCTATCAAATTCATTCCGCCGAAAAAACGGGGGTGCAGGATGATAAACCAGTTTATCGCGTCACGGATTGGGAACCGTACGAGATAAGCATTGTGGCTATTCCGGCAGATAACACGGTTGGAGTTGGCCGACAACTCGAAATCAAAGAAGAGCAAATCAATAACGAAAATAAGATCAATTTGGGGGATCAAATGAGCAAAGAACAAGTAGTACAGAATGTTGAACGTAGTGCATATGCGCAAGATGAAAGCGTTTTTGAACAGCGTGGTGTTGAAATGGAAAGGAAGCGTGTAAATGAAATTACACAAATGGGGCAGAATCTTAAAGACCATGGCGGATTAGAACTAGCCCGTGAATTCATCAATAATGGTAAAAGTGCGGATGATTTCAGCCGCGCACTGGTTGCCAAAATGGGTGAAGGTTTTAAACCCGTTCCAAGTGGGGCATTGGATTTAGATAAAAAAGACGTTCAACGCTTCTCATTGTTGCGTTTAATGGGTGGTCTTGCTGGCCGTGCAACGGGTGATATGGCTGCATTCAGAAAGGCAGCTTATGAAATGGAAGTATGTAATTATGCCGCCGAAAGAAGCGGCAAGAGTCCAAAGGGTGTATTCATCCCCGTAGACGTATTGCGCCATGACTATACACCAGAAGGTGGTAAACGTGATTTAACGGTTGGTACATCAACTGCTGGTGGCCACTTGGTGGCAACAAATTTGATTTCTGGAAGCTTTATTGAGCTTTTGCGTAATCGTATGTTAATCCAACGTTTGGGTGCAACTACTTTGAATGATCTGGTAGGCAATATTGCAATACCAAGACAAACAAGTGGCGCAACTGCATACTGGGTAGCTGAGGGAAGTGCGCCAACTGAAAGTCAACAGGCTGTTGATCAAGTCACGATGGGGCCTAAAACTTTGGGCGCATTCACTGATTTTAGCCGTAAATTGTTTTTACAGTCATCTATTGACGTGGAAAACATGGTTAAAAATGACTTGGCAAGGGTGCTTGGTTTGGCTATCGATGCGGCAGCTTTGTATGGTTCTGGATCATCTAACCAACCAACAGGTGTCAAAAACGTATCGGGTATTAATACGGTTGATTTTGCTGCCGCCGCGCCAACATTTGCCGAAATCGTGCAGCTTGAAACAGAAGTAGCTGCTGATAATGCCGACCTTGGAACCTTGGCTTATGCCTTGAATGCAACCGGTAGAGGTGGCTTGAAAACGACTGAAAAAGCAAGCAGCACCGGCCAGTTCATTTGGGAGCCAGGTAACACCGTAAACGGATATCGTGCCGAGGCCTCAAACCAGGTTGCAAGTGGTGATTTTTGGTTTGGTAATTGGGCGGACTTGATACTTGGATTCTGGAGTGGGTTAGATCTTCTGGTTGATCCATATAGCGCATCATCTACTGGTAACGTGCGGGTAACTGCATTCCAAGATGTGGATATCGCAGTAAGACATCCAGTTAGCTTCTGTCGCGGAAATAACACGCTCTAATCGTGGGGGACTATGTGGTGGGCGTTTAAATACGCCCACCTACATAAAACAGGGAAATATATGCCAATAGAAATGTATGAACAGCCAAAAAACAAAACCATGATTGTTGAGATAATCAAACAAACCATGGCAAAAGGCAGACTTGTTAAACCAGGTGAAATCCTAGAATTGCCGGAATCAGAAGCCAGGGTATTGATTTGCTATAATAAGGCAAAGAAATACGAGAGCGTATCAGTGGTTGAGACGATCGAAGAAGAACCTGAAGACAAATCGATGGTTGAGAAATCACAGAAATCACAGAAATCACAGAAAAATAAAGGGGAATAGCTATGCCATACGCAGTCAACATGGGGGATTCTAGAACGATCTTTGCGATTTTAGCCCTTGCAACCAAAACAGCAGATTTTGATAGTACTGGTGTGAACCTTCAAACCAAATATCTTGAAGGTGAAATGACCATTACTTTAGATGCGATCAACCGCGCTGGAACAAACCCAACTTTAGCATTGAAGCTGCAAGAGAGTAGCGACAATTCAACGTGGACGGATATTACTGGTGGTGCATTTACCGGATTAACCACTGGTTCTAGTACTCAAAGCATATCCTTGAATAAGGATAATTTGAAAGAATACATAAGGGTTGATGGTGATATTGGTGGCACTAATTCACCAGAATATGATTTGAGTATTATTGCTACGGCCACACAAAAATATCCTGCATAGGTAAGCCATGAGTTTCAACGAAGATATCTCAAATTATTTTATAGATTTCGGAGTTGACGCAACGTTTGGCGCGTATACAGGCAAGGTAATATTGGATACGCCAGATCAAGTTAGGATGGGTGATACAGTTTTGAGCACTGAATATATGATTAGGTTCAAAACTGCCCTATTCCCTGGTCTGGTATACAATAGCAGCATTACGGTAAATGGTGAATCATACGTTGTACGGCAGGTGATTAAAGAAGATGACGGCTATATCAGTATGGCTATGTTGTCGAAGGTATAGGGATGACGACTAAGAGGGAATCAATATTGGCTGCAATAGCAACGGTGTTGGCTGGCACAACCGGCGTATCAGCTCGTATTTATCGCAGTCGCACAGAAGCCTTCACTCGTGCCGAAACCCCTGCAATTTTAATTGAACCAGTGCAAGATATTGCACAGCAAATAACCCTTAACAATTATGAGTGGGCATTACTTGTGCGAATAACAGTGATTGCACGTGGAGACATACCAGACCAGCAAGCCGATGCAACAATATTGAGTTTGCATAGCAAGATATCCGCTGATTTAACGTTAGGTGGTCTATGCCAGGACGTACAAGCAATGACGGTACAGTACGATTTCCTTGATGGTGACCAGCCTATGGGATTGGTGATGTGTGATTATAACATCAAGTATAGGACGGTACTAAATGACCTTAGTCAATGATGAGAATTTAGGGCATGGGGGCAGTTACATCATACAAGATGGTGTTAGGGTGTTAGTGGAGCGCACAAGATCGCCACAAGATGTAGCTGATTTTCTGAATAAGGCCAAGAAAGATAAACGGGAATTAACTGCAAAGGGATTGCCGGAGAAGCAAGAAAAAATTGAGGGAGATAAATACCATGGTACAGCTAACCAGAAAGCAAACTATACTCGCTAAAATTGAATCGTCATATGGTACTGATCCTACGCCAACCGGCGGTTCTAATGCCATTTTGGTAAGTAATATGACCATTAGGCCATTGATGGCAGAGCAGGTTAGTCGTGAATTAATAATGGGTTATCTTGCAAACTATTCACAACTAAATGCGAATACTCACGTTGAAATAGAGTTTGAAGTTGAAATGCAAGGCTCTGGTGCACTAGGAACTGCACCAGGATATGGGCCATTACTGCGTGCATGTGGCCTTGCTGAAACAATTACAGCAAGTACAAAAGTTGAGTATGACCCTATAAGTTCAAGTTTTGAAAGCGTAACTATTTATCATAATATGGATGGAACGCTTCATGAACTGAATGGTTGTCGTGGCAACGTTGAGTTAATGATTGAGGCTAACCAGATACCTAAATTTAAATTCCGTTTTGTTGGCATATATGTAGCCCCTATTGCTGCTTCCGCACCGTCATGTACTTATACAGGCTTTAAAGACCCTATTGTGGCGAACAATACCAACACCACAGCATTTAGCTTCTATTCATACTCTGGTGTACTTCAATCGTTTAATCTTAACCTAAATAATCAATTGGATTTCATATCACGCATTGGTGGTAATGAGTATGTGCAATTGACGGATAGAAAACCGAGTGGTCAGTTACTGATTGAATCACCAGCAATTGGAACCAAAGATTTCTTTGCAATTTCCCAGGCAGGTACGACAGGTGCATTAACAATCACCCATGGTGTAACGAGTGGATATAAAGTCAAGGTTGATTGTTCAATTGTTGATATTGGAAACCCTGAATATCAAGACAGTAACGGGGTAAATATGTTGTCAATTCCATTCCAACCTATACCAAATACTGGAAATGATGACTTTAAGATTACAATAATATAATGGGGGGTTAAATGTTTAAGTTGAATAATTCTGGCACGTATACATGGCCAGTGATAATTAAAAGTGCAATTGACGGTGGAAAATATGAAGAACAATCATTTAATGCAGTGTTTCGCCGGATCAGCCAAACAGAAATCATTGATATAACAGGCAAGATTGAAGCCGGTCAAGTCAATGATTTGGATATAGCTAGGTTAGCACTTGTCGGTTGGAATGGTGTATTCGATGGTACAAGTGAAATACCATTTAGTGATGAAAACCTTGAAAAATTGCTTGATGTAACCGGCTGTGCAAGCGCAATTGTCCTTGCTTTTTTAGAAAGCCTGAATGGTGCAAAAAGAAAAAACTGATAGAGGCCGCTAAACGGTGGGCGGGTGAAGGTCAAACGATTGATACAACAATCAGTGACCTTCAAGCATTTGGTGCACCCGCTGATGTAATCGAAGCGGCCAGATTAAAATTAGTCCAAAATGAATTTGAAATTCTGCCAGAAAATGAAGAAGCCGTGAAAATGTTTTTGCGCATCCAAACACAATGGAGAACATCTTTTGGTGGTTTTATAGGTTTGGATTATACAGCGGTCTTTGAAACCATGAAGCTTTATGATATAAATGATAAAAGGGGTGTGTTTGAAGATTTGCTCATAATGGAGCAGGCCGCATTAAGTGTGCTTAACAAAAGCGCAGGGGACACTTAATGGCTGTTAATTTAGAATCCAGTTTTAAGATCATTGCCAGTGTTACAGGCATGGATTCCGTTAAGGAATTACAGAAAGAAATCAAATCCATATCTACGCAAAGCGAAAATGCGAGCCGTGGTTTTGCATTGCTTGGCAAGGCTTCAAAAGTATTTCTAACTGGTTTCGTTGCCTTCAAAGGTATTGAAATGGTCAAAGACCTTGCCTTTGAAACCATTGCCCTTGCCGATGAATTTAATGACCTTGCCCAAAAAGTTGGTGTATCCGCTACTACCTTAAGTGCATGGTCAACCTCAGCCGGTACGGCTGGAGTTACTGTTGATACACTTGCTCAATCCATTAAGAAATTTAATATTAACCTGGTTGATGCGGAATCAAATGTCAGGAGTGGTGCAGCAAAAGCATTTGGCGCATTAGGCATCAATATTTATGATGCAAATGGTGCGTTGCGTGACAGTGATAAATTAATCCTTGAGGTAGCAAAGAAATTTCACAATATGGAAGATGGCGCATATAAAACCGCCATTGCTGTAAAGCTGTTTGGTAAAAATGGCGCGGATATGATCCCCTTCCTAAACCAGGGGCCGGAAGCCATTGAGAAAATGAATTATGCCTTTAGTGGAAATTTCATCAAGCTCGCAGATCAAGCCGGTGATTCCATGACGGTATTAAAAGGGAGCTTTATGCAGGTGACTTCCCAAATTCTGGAAGGAATCCTACCAAGTTTTAACGCCATGATGATTGGATTTAAGGAATTGGGTAAATCCACTGGTGATGGTTATGGGTTAACAGAATTATTCCGCGATGGATTGGTGGCTGTTGGAGAAGTAGCACGTTATGTTGCTTTGGGTGTCATGGGCATTGTTCAGTCTGTAAGGGCATTGACCACAGGCATAAATACACTGATTGAAGCTGGTACGGCCATCTTTACTAAAGATACTGTAGCTGCCGCCTTGAAGAGGGGTGGAAAACGCCTTGCTGGTGTTGGGAATGATTTTGTTTCTGGGGCAACTTCCCTATTTTCGAAAGAGTCAGGAAGCATGACAGGACGATTATTTGGCATGACTGACCCTAAATTTAATGAGGTTGAGCCAAAAAAGACAGGGGGAAGTGGTGGCGGAATTGGAGAAAATGACGGGGTAGATAAATGGCGCGATAAAATAGCGAAGATCAACGCGGAAGCCGCTGCCATGAAGCTTTCTAATCTGGAGCGTGAAATATCAGTGAATCTTGCCGACCTGGAAGCGTCAGGTATTAATAAAGGCACGAAGGCATACAATGAATTATCTAGCGCACTTACAGCGGCATTGACCAAAAGGGCGCGTGCCAAAGAAAGTAAAGACCTTGACGACTATTTGATGAAAGAAAATCAATCCATCCAGTTAATGCAGGATGAAATTACCTATATTGGAATGTCGACCATCGAAGTGGATAAACTCAAAGAAGCACGTCGTATAGACTTGGAGTATCAAACGAAAAGTAAAGATATGACTAAGGAAGGGGCGGCAGAATTGAAGGCGGCCACAGAACAGATTAAAAATCAACGTCTGGCCTTAATGCAGTTGAATTACGAACAGCAACGCACTTTTCAAGCCGGAGCAGCCCAAGCCTTTAATGATTATATGGAAAGTGCTAAGAATGCTGCGTTGGGAGCAAAGAATTTGTTCACCACCGCCTTTAAGGGCATGGAAGATGCGCTTGTTAACTTTGCCATGACTGGAAAGCTGAACTTCAAGGATATGGCGCGAAGTATCATTGCGGATTTAATCAGGATACAAGTGCAACAATCTCTTGTGAGTGCTATTGGCGGTTTTAGAAGTGCATTTAGTAGCATATTTAGCCCACAGCATGACCTTGGTTCAGCCATGCCATGGCTACATGCTAATGGTGGTGTGATGACATCCGCCGGCTCAATCCCGTTGCGTGCATATTCGCGTGGCGGCGTAGCAAACAATCCGCAAATGGCAATCTTTGGTGAAGGAAGCACGCCAGAAGCCTATGTACCATTACCGGATGGCCGCACCATACCCGTTACCTTAAAAGGCCAAGGCCAAACAGGTGATGTGATGGTTAATCTAACGATTAATAATACCGGCCAAGGTCAGGAATCAACACGAGGAAACAATAAGGATGGCGCGGAATTGGGAAAATCTCTGGCAGCCCTTGTTAAATCAATGATCCTGAAAGAAATGTTACCAGGGGGATTGTTGAATCGTTCAACTTCACAGGCATAAGGGGGAATAAATGCCAACGTTTACTTATGCACCGGATTATGGTGCAACAGCACGCCGTGAACCTCGTACAAAATCCGTTAGGTTTGGGGATGGATACGAACAGCGACAATCGGATGGTATCAATACCAACCCTGAAATATGGGATTTGAATTTTACTAATTGGAGTGAAACGGATGGAAATGCCATTGATGACTTCCTAGCGGCGCGGGGCAGTATTGAAAGTTTTGACTGGACACCACCAGGTGGCAGTGCTGGTAAGTTTGTATGCCGTAACTGGTCAAAAAGTTATGTCATAGGCAACCTAATCAGTATTTCAGCAACCTTTGAGCAGGTGTTTGAAGCATGACCAGCACATTAATCACCAGTGAAATTCAAAAGCTTGCGCCGTCCGCCGTAATGGAAATGTTTGAGGTGGATTTAACCGAGCTTGGCGGAACGATTTACCGATTTCATGCCGGATCAAATGGATTGAGTGAAGCCCTTGTGTGGCAAGGTGAAACTTATTCAGCTTGGCCTTGTACTGCAAGCGGCTTTGACTATAGTACCAATGGACAATTGCCGCGCCCAAAGATCAGCCTAGCTAACGCCATGGGAACCATCACCGCCTTAATATTGGCTCATGATGACATGGTGGGAGGTAAGGTAACCAGGAAACGTACGTTGGCAAGATACCTTGACGCTGTAAATTTTGATGGCGGAGTAAATCCAGATGCAGACGATACGGCAGAATTTCCAGACGACATTTTTTACATTGATCGGAAGGTAACTGAAAACAAGCTGGTCTGCGAATTCGAATTAACCAGTGCATTTGATGTGACGGGTATAAAATTGCCGCGCCGCCAGATTATTCAAGGACTTTGTCCGTTCCTTTATCGAGGTGGGGAATGTGGGTATGTGGGTACTGATTATTTTAAAGTGGATGATTCATCAACAACAGATTCAAGTCTTGATGTGTGTGGTAAGCGTCTTAACTCATGTAAATTGAGGTTTGGGGCAACCAGTGAATTGCCATTTGGCGGTTTCCCAGGCGCGGGGTTAATTGAGGGATAATAATGTTAAATGAAGAATTGAAAGCCAAAATAATTGAACACGCAAAGAATGTATACCCAAGTGAATGTTGCGGCCTAATTGTCGAAAATGCCGGTGTGTTTAAATATTATGCGTGCCGGAATAATGCTGATAATGACCATCAATTCATTCTCGATCCGAAAGATTACCTAATGGCAAGTTGCATGGGTAACATTAAAGCTGTTGTGCATTCACATCCCAACGCCAGCCCAAAACCAAGTCAAGCAGATATGGTTGCATGTGAGAAAACAAAACTTCCTTGGTATATCGTTGGGTATCCAAACCAAGCATGGTATACGCTTGAACCAACCGGATACCGTGCGCCGCTTGTAGGGCGTGAATGGACACATGGCGTACTGGATTGTTACAGCATAATCCGCGATTGGTATATCCAGGAAAGGGGAATTGAATTACCCGATTTTGAACGCCAGGATGAATGGTGGAAAAAAGGAGAAGATTTATACCGCCAAAACTTTGGCCTGGCCGGATTCTATAAAATGGAATCAGAACGGCTACAGGTAGGTGATGTGATCCTCATGCAGGTTAAATCAAATGTGCCTAATCACGGGGCAATCTATTTGGGCAATGACCAGATATTACACCATTTATTCAACCGCCTATCTACACGCGAAGTTTACGGCGGCTACTATAAAAAACATACAACTGACATTTTAAGATTCGGGGGAATCGATGAAAAGGACAATACGGTTACACGGTGACCTTGCCCGTGAATTTGGGGAAGTGCATCATTATATTGTACGCAGTGCGGGGGAAGCGGTAAAGGCATTGTGCGCCAATTTCCCAAGATTCGAACGGCATTTAATCGAATCAGAACAACAGCAAGTTGGGTATAAGGTATTGATTAATGATGAAATGATCATACCTAATCCCGAAACGATGCATCACCCCGTAGGGGAGCGTGGCCGTATTGATATTGTGCCGGTGATTGGGGGAGCAAAAAGCGGGTTCCTTGGAATAGTGCTTGGAGCTGCATTGATTGCCACAGCCATATTTGTGCCAGGCTTAGGAACAACGGCTTTGTTTACGCTTGGTTCCTGGTCTCCAACCATTGGGAGTGTGTTATTCAGCTTTGGAACCTCACTGTTGCTAGGTGGTGTTACCTCATTGCTAGCACCACAACCCAAGGCTGGTAGCCCTTCCGAAGCACCAGAAAACAAACCATCCTATTATTTCAATGGCCCCGTTAATACCACAGCACAAGGCCATCCTGTACCACTTGGGTATGGCGAACTATTTATTGGTAGCGCGGTGGTTAGTGCCGGTATTACGGCGGATGATTATACAGCAATGAGTGATTTTGCATGATAGATAAATCAAAACGCATTATTGGATACGGGGGTGGTGGCGGAAAAGGCGGTGGCGGAAGCTCACATACGCCTGTAGAAGCTCCTGACTCTTTGCGTTCACGCGCCTTTGCGCGGGTAATAGACTTACTTTGTGAAGGTGAAATTGAGGGTCTTGTTAACGGTATGAAGTCAATCTACCTTAATGAAACACCCCTGCAAAATGATGATGGTACATTCAACTTTACTGGTGTGACAGTTGCAACCAGGGATGGGACACAGGGACAAAGTTATATACCAGGCTTTCCAGGTGTTGAGAGTGAAGAGAGTGTCTTTGTTGAGGTGACGCAAGCTTCACCAGTGGTACGATCAATTAGCAATGTAGATGTTAACAATGTTCGAGTCACTATCAGTGTGCCGCAATTAACGATCCAGGATAGTTCCAATGGTGATATAAATGGAACGACCGTGGATATTGCCATAGATGTGCAAGCCGATGGTGGCGGCTATGTCGAAATGCTCACGGATACCATAAGCGGTAAGACAACAACTAAATATCAACGTTCTTACCTCATTCCCCTTGGTGGCGATGCACCTTGGGATGTACGGGTACGCCGTATCACGGATGACAGTGAAGAGGTTGTTTTAAATAATAAAACATATTGGGATACATACACCGAAATTATTGACGCTAAATTGCGGTATCCCAATAGCGCAATCGTTGCCACTGTGATTGATTCTCAACAGTTTAATCAAGTACCACAACGCAGCTATCACGTTAAAATGATGCGCATTCAAATTCCATCCAATTATGATCCAGAGACAAGGGAATATACCGGCGAATGGGACGGTGAATTTGACATTGCCTATTCAAATAATCCAGCCTGGTGCTTCTTTGACCTGTTAACAAATACCCGTTATGGTCTTGGAAATTTTATCAATGATGCACAGATTGATAAATGGACACTTTACACCATTGGCCGCTATTGTGATGAAATGGTTGATGATGGTTTTGGGGGGACTGAACCGCGCTTTACATGTAACCTTTACATCCAAACGCAAGAAGAGGCCTATAAAATCCTTCAAGACATGGCATCCATCTTTAGGGGATTGCTGTATTGGTCTGCTGGTGTATTAACGGCTGTACAAGATTCACCGCAAGATGCAGTTAAAATCTTCAATGTGACCAACGTTAAAGAGGGCATGTTTACCTATTCAGGGAGCAGCCGCAAGACCAGGCACACCGTTGCGATTGTGTCGTATAACGACCCAAATAACTTTTCAAAACTTGTACCAACCTATGTGGAAGACCCAGAAGGAATTGCCCGTTATGGGATTGTTGAGACATCCATTATTGCAATTGGATGTAACAGCCAGGGCCAGGCTCACCGTGTAGGTAAATGGTTACTATACACAGAAAGGCTTGAAACTGAAACCGTATCATTTTCCTGTGGTATTGAGGCCGCACTTGTACGACCAGGTCAAATCATTAAGGTGCAGGATAGGGATAGATCAGGTGAAAGGCTTGGTGGGCGTGTTATGGCAAGTACTGCCACCACCATAACCGCGGATGATGATGTTGCCCTGGCCGGTGGGGATACATACACTCTATATGTGATGTTGGAAGATGGCACAATGGATACCCGTACTGTAAGTGATATCACGGATAGAGTCATCACAGTAACCGAAGATTTCACCAGCGAGCCAGCCAATAATGCTATATGGGTTTTATCAAGTCCTAACATCGAGGTTCAAACCTTCCGTGTACTTGCCATGGTTGAAACTGGTGACGGGCTTTATGAGATAACCGCAGTTGCCCACAATGAAGGCAAGTTTGATTTAATCGAGCAGGACATTGCATTAGTCGCGCCTAATATCAGTACCTTAACGAATGCACCGGATACACCAACAGGCTTGGAAATAACGGAATATCTTTATGATTCACAGAATGGTGTTGTGGTGGTGGTTACTGCCTCATGGAATTCTGTAAGCAGGGCTACGGCATATGAAGTATGGTATAAGCGTGATAATGGAAACTATGTAATATTGCCACGCACAACCAGTACCACCATTGATATTTTTGATGCGCAACCAGGTGAATATACCTTCAAGGTCTTTGCATTATCGATAATTGAAAAAAGGTCAATAGCAGCAACCGAAGTTGAAACCATTTACGGTAAGCTTGCCCCGCCAGGGAATGTAGAAAATTTCTCATTGGTTTCAATAGATAATGGAACGGCTCATTTAACTTGGGCACAATCAGTTGATCTGGATGTGTTGATTGGTGGGTATGTGAGAATCAGACATACACCTGATATTGACGTTGATGCTACATGGACAAATGCCATTGATATTGGGCCAGCCCTGCCAGGGATAACTACCAATGTGAGTTTACCACACGTACCTGGTACTTACCTGGCTAAATTTGTTGATAGTAGCGGTAATGTGAGTGTTACAGCTAGCAGTGTGACAACAACGATTGCTCAATTATTGGTTATGAATGTCGTTGAGACAATCACAGAACATCCAGGTTTCACCGGTACTAAAACCAATTGCGCAGTGCAAGCGGATTTAGGGGGGCTTGTTATCGATTCAGAGTTGACCATTGATGAAATGGGCTTTGTTGATGATTGGGACTATGTGGAAAGCAACGGAGGGATAGCGGCCAGTGCTACGTATACTTTCCCTGAAACAACAGACCTTGGGGACACATACACATGCCAATTAACCGCTCACATCCTGGCAGAAGCTTATAATGCGGGTGATTTAATCGATAGTCGGCTTGATAGCATTGATGATTGGGGTTCATTTGATGGTGATGATATCGATGATGTGAATGCTCTATTATATGTTAGAACGACAGAAGATGATCCAGGCGGTACACCAACATGGAGTAGTTGGCGACCATTCTTTACAGGACAGTACGTTGCACGTGCCTTTCAATTCCAATTATCACTAACATCCGGCGATGTAACACACAATATTGTTGTGAAAGAATTAAGTGTCACCATAGATATGCCTGATCGCGTTGAGAGTGGTAATAACATTACCTCTGGTGCAGGGACATATTCGGTTAATTACACGAATGCATTCTGGGAAAGCCCAGCCATTGCAATATTAACGCGAAATATGGCTACAGGTGATTATTTTGATATAACAAGTGCCGATGAGACAGGTTTTGATATTGCGTTTAAAAACAGTGCGGGTACACTGGTAAGTAGGAGTTTCGATTATATAGCCAAGGGGTATGGGTACAAGCACTAGGGGGATGGTGTCTTGGCTCAACATGATTATGTTTTATCTAACCAGGCTGGTGCGCCGTTTAGAAGTGATCTGAACGATGCATTGGCAGCCGCTGTATCCAATAATAGTGGTACTACCGCTCCAACTACTACAGTTGCTTATATGTTGTGGTATGACACAACACTTGGCTTGTTAAAAATCCGTAACGGTGCGAATAACGCATGGGTGACAATAGGCCCACTTGCCGATTCAAGCAAACATGAAATATACGTAAGTAATGCCGTTAAGGTAACCGTTAATAGCAGTGGTTATATGGGTATCAACGATACCACGCCAAGCTATCACCTTGATGTAAATGGTGACATAAACTTTACGGGAACTTTACGCCAAAATGGCACAGCATTTACCGCTGCCCCTGACAGTATAACAGAGGGCAACACCAGCGTTGAAGTAAGCGATAGCGGAAGCAATGGGGTTATGACTGTTACCGTTGATGGAACAGAACGGATGCGTGTTTCAAATGCAGGTGAGTTTCTGTTGAACACCACAAGTCCTGTTACCAATGCGATAGCCACGATAACGAAAAGTTCTACAGCATTAAATATGCTTGCCATAGGCAATACTGGAACCTATTTAAAACTTGGCTCAAATGATAGTGGATCCGATTATCAGGCTGCGATTAATGGCACAGCCTTTATTTATACATCAAATGGCGTGGATATAGTCCTTGGAACGGGAGCAGTTGAAACTTGCCGATTAAAGAACAGTGATGGAACACTGACATTTGCCAGCGGCAAATACCCTGTTGCCAAGAATGTGCCAAAGGCGTGGGTTAATTTTTCAGACGGTTTCGCATTTGGTGGATTAGTTATAAACGATAGTTTTAATGTTTCTTCTGTTACAAATCCAAGCTCAAATACTTATAGAATATATTTTACCAATGCAATGAATGACAATAAATATTGTCCATCAGCAATGATATCATATGTTAGCTCTAAAGCTCCAATTGTATTAATAAACAGCTTAACAACTAGCTACATAGAAATTGTATTACAGAATGGAACTAGTTCATTAAATTCATCAATTACCAATCTTGCATTATCTATTTTGGGAGCCTAAAATATGTCACAGCATGATTATGATATTGCCAATCAACAGGGGGCATCGTTTAGAAGTGACTTAAATACTGTGTTAACGGCTGTGGTGACTCACAATAGTGGCTTAACAGCACCATCAACCACTTATGCTTACATGTTGTGGTATGACACAACGCTTGGCCTTCTAAAAATCCGTAATAGTGCAAATAGCGCATGGGTAACAATAGGCCCACTTGCCGATTCCAGCAAACATGAAATTTATGTTAATAATGCTGTTAAAATAACGGTCAATAGCAGTGGATATGTGGGTATAAATAATACTTCGCCTGGCTATCATCTTGATGTAACAGGTGATATCAATTTCACGGGAACATTACGCAAAAGCGGTGCAGTTGCATCTTTTGTGGATAGACAAGCATTTACATCTAGTGGCACATGGACAAAGCCAGCTTTCGGAACTTTTGCACTTATTCAAGTATGGGGAGCCGGAGGAAGTGGTGGTAGGGGCACTACATCACAGCCTGGAGGCGGTGGTGGTGGTGGTGGTTATAATGAGAGATTCATATTATTAAGTAGTTTGGGATCAACTGAAACGGTAACAGTTGGAACTGGTGGTGCAGCTAAAACCGGCGCATCAACTAATGGCGATGCGGGCGGAAATACAACTTTTGGAAGTTGGTTAACGGCCTATGGTGGTGGTGGCGGCGGTACTAATGCATCCGGTGGCGGTGGTGGAGCTGGTGGGAGTGCTTTTCTTGTCGGCACAAGTTCTACTTCTGCTACAGGCGGCGCGGCTGTTTCAGGGGGTAGTACTGGTGGAGGTAATGGAGGCAACCCGCCAACTGCCGGTGGTGATGGTGGTATTAATGCCGGTGGTGGTGGTGGTGGTGGTGACACTTTAGGGCAAAATACTGTTGGTGTCGGTGGAAAAGCTATGAATGGAGGCGGCGGTGGCGGTGGCGGTGCGGAAGCAACTGGTGGTGCTGCTGGTGGGGTTAGTAATGCCGGTGGAAATGGTGGTGCAGGTGGCTTTGATGCAAATAATGCAACGGCTGGAACTATCCCAGGCGGCGGGGGCGGCGGCTCTGAAACTGGAAATTCTGGTGCGGGTGCAAATGGTCAAGTTATTGTTTATGTGTGGTAATTTAAAAGGAGTAAAACATGGTTAATATCGTTCACAAGAAGCCTGACGGGAGCTTGGATTTTATTTTCTTTGTTGATGGACAAATTCATCCAAAATTCAATCAACAAGATTTTGTGGATAAATTCTATGAAAATCAACAAATTACGGAAGATTATATAATAGCAAAGATTGATATAGCTTTACCAATATCACGATTTATATTTCAATCTCCTCTTTCTGTTTTAAGTATTCAAATGCAAACCCCTCTTATTGATGGTGAAGTTGATCCTGCGTTTGATATTGCAGCGGTAGCTAAGGATATGAAAGAAGGAGAAAACCCACAAGTGCCAGAAAATCATATGCTGGTTGGGTTCCATGTAGATAAAGAGAAGAGCATTGTTCTGTGGCAAAAACCACTTCAAAGTAAGGTATTTGAAATTGAAACTCCCTTATATACGGCAGAATATCACCGCAATGAATTGATAGACATGGGCGCAATAGGCAAAGACTGGGTGCTTATTGGTTATGATCCAGTATTGCCGGATGATCACAGATTCCGTGATGCATGGGTGTGGAATGAGGCAGCCCAGGCGATTGAGATTGACATTTATAAAGCAAAGACAATCACCAAAGCAATGTTAAATGAGAAAAAAGCGCACGACCTTAAACAATGTCGCTCCGACTTGCTTGTCGCAATAGGACTTGAAGATGAAGAGATGGGAAAACTGCATCAAATGCATACAAAGCAATTGATGCAGTTGATATAGAAGCCATGGTTGAACAAATGAACACATTTGAAGAACTGGTTGCTTTATTAGGGGCGTAGAATGGTAGAGGAAGAATTAAGTAAAATTTGGCAGCAAGTGGCTAAAACCAAGGAATTAACAGCCGTTCTATGTCAGAGAATTGATTCACAGACACATGAAATCCATATGCTGCGTGAAACCAGGGATAATCATGCTCAATTGCTTACGCAGCACACGGCTATCCTTGATTGTGTGCGTGAAAACTCACAGAAGGTTTCCACGGCTGTTGCTGAATTGACCCTTTCCAACAACCGGATAATTGGTGGAATTAAGGTTGTGGCATGTAGCACGTTCTTGACCTTCATTATTATGATGTTGAATTACGCAAAGGGGTTTTAATGATGAGAGTGCAACCAATAGATTTCAGGCCACCTAAACGCGGGGTGATTAAAGTGTTTATTCATTGTTCTGCCAGTGACAGGCCAGAACATGACAATATTGCAACCATAACCCAATGGCATCTTGAAAGGGGGTTCCATAAGATCGGGTATCATTATTTTATCAATAAACGTGGTGAAATTTGGATTGGCCGCGACCTTGAATTAACGCCAGCCGCCCAGGAAGGATATAATGCCGGAAGCATTGCTATCTGTGTTGGTGGCCTTAATCAGTTTTCAGACGAACAGTTCAAATCTTTGAAGGCAATGTGTATGGCAATTGACACCGCCTATAAACAACGCAAGTTGCCGGTGACCTTCCATGGCCACTGTGAAGTATCAAACAAGACATGTCCTGTGTTTAATTATCGTTTAGTTGTGGGGTTAGATGAAAAAGGAAATATCAAGCCAGCGGTGGCACGTCCGTGATCTATTCACTGACAGTGGGGATGGGACGTTATCAACAAGCAAAATATGGTTTTTTATTACCAGCCTGGTGACAACTGCCGTATTCGTGTGGGACGCATACAAAAATGGTGGTACGACAGACACCAAGCTTGCTGCATATGGGGGTGCGGGTGGTTTAACGGCCATGGCATCAAAATTTATTTCTACCAATAAGAGAGGGCGTAAACATGTTGATGCTGATAATGATTGCTAAGGGCTTTGCGCGTTTGTGGGAATTCTTGACGCAGAAGTGGGTAATGATAACAGGTGGGGTGATGCTTGTTCTGGCACTGTCATATTCTGCCGGATGGTATCATCGTGGTAAATCTGATAAGGCCGAACAGGTTGACCAGGTGAATGCACAGATCAAAGCCATAATGGATAAGAATGCCAAAGATAGGGAAATGGATTTAAAGGCAAATGAAATATACCAGCAACACTTGCAGGTATACCAGGAACAAAACAGGAAACTTCAAAAGAGGCTTAACGATGCAAAGAAAATGGCTATTGGTACTGATTGTGCCGCACCTGTTGATGGGGTGCGTGCGCTCAACGAATTTAACGACTCAACCAAGTAGTTGTCCACCGGAATACTGTACACCATGCCCTAACCTGGATTATATCCAGGAACCGGCATATCCCAATGATTTATTGGAATACATTGGGTATACGATTGGGGAATATAACCAGTGCAAGCACCGCCAGGAAGCGTTGATTGCCGCGTGGGAACGAAAATCAAAATAATGTGTGGTAAGTGTGTGCGTGAAAATGTCTTTGGTTGGTATGAGCGAAAGCCGGATGTAACATTAAAAATACCCATGCCTCCATCCGTAAATTCAGCGTTCAATAATGCCAAGGTTGGGCGCGTGAAGACGGAAGTAAATAAAAAATGGTATAAAGCGGCCAGTGATTCCTTATGGACGCAGAAACGGGCTAATATCAAAGGCCATGTGAACGTTGTCTATTCATATGCCCCGCCGGAGGCTAATAGAAAACGTGATTGCGCCAACTATGAAAAGTGCATTAGTGATTTCCTGGTTGATATGGGCATTATTGAAGATGATTCAAAGATTATGAGCAATACCCAACGATGGTTGCCGGAGAAGGGAGGTTATGTTATCTGTGAAATTTTCAGTTGTGCCTAATGTTTTTGTCATCAATTTTGACCATTTTGTTGATATCGGCAAAATGGTCAACTTGGAAGTTATTTTTCCTTCATAATTGGATCATAGGTGTTCTTTTCATTGGCATTCTGTATATATAATTTCCCCCTACAACCATTGCCACATCTTTCTTTCTTCATTATCGCCACTCCAATAGATGCTTCCGTTCTAGCTGGAATTATGTGCTTTGCCCAACCACACTTTCTACAGAAAACCAAATAACAATACCGAATTGTTTCTATACATTCATTAACCGGTTGTATTGGTATTTCAACTTGTTGATTAGCATACTTTTCTGAAAGCTTCATGCTTTTTTCATTTAAGATTTCAACCACCTGTTTATCCTTTTTGAGCAGTGAGGACAATTTATTAATTTCATTATTTGGCAAGCTATATTAACCGGCTTAAAGAGAGCGGCTAAAGGGATAGCGATTTCCTTTAGCCTAAACCTTTTCTAAACTTAAACAGTGGTATGCTGTAGTCTATGCTAAGTCCGGATTTCTGCAAGGAGCTACCTTGCTCATACCCTCTTTAAGCCGGTGATTTTTGTTTCAATCCACACTCATAAAGCGAGCCAAAGACATACCACATATTGTATGTGTTGGTCAATAAGAAAGTGTTTTTATGACTTGCCCATTGGCATTAACCCAATTGATCTTTTGACCTTGCTTAAGGACAATAGCCGCATCACTGAATTGTCCCTTTGAAAAGTCAATCCCGCGCCGCCAGCCTAACCCACTTGGATTCTGCACTGCAAGGACTGCATCAATCACCTGCGTACCTTCCGCGCTTGCAAAGAAGTTGTATGCCAAGGATGATGCTGCACGTTTAATAATCCTGGATGCAAAGCCAGTTAATCGCGTAATAAACCCGCCATCATCAACAATACCTTCTGAAAAAGATGCGTAGGCATTCTGGCTGCCAATGTTTGTGACACGTCCCTGAAATGCACCACCTTCATTATAGTTTGTGCATTGATCAATTTGGATATTGGCCGTGAATGCATGAGCAGACCCATTCCCACTTTTAAGCACATCCACTAACAATCCATACCACCATCCACGTGATATTGCGTTTGCACCAGAGCCAGTAATTTGCCCGTCTGCTTCAATGGTAAAAGAATAAGTTATTTGCCCTATGGATTGATCAATATTCGGTAAGGGAAGGGTAGTTTTGTCTTGAATAACTTGGACAATCCCCGCCGCATTGGTAAAATCAAAGCGTCCACCCTTTTTAATATTCATCTTTTCAGTTGAATCTTGTGTATATGTAATATCAGTATTAGGCATACAGTCTCCAAAATGACTGTAACCCACGCCCCCTAACTTATATAATAGGCTGCTTGGTCTTTTCGATCAAGAAAATGACAGTTTTCATAAGAACAAACTTTACACATAACGTATGCCTCTTTACGGCGACAACTGCCACATTTTGTTAGTGGAGAAAGTATATATGATATTATTTCAATAATCGTCGCAATAGCAAAAAATAAGACAAATAATATCACTACAATTATCATAACTGCTATAACAAAAGCAATGCCCATTATTTCAAATAAGGATATTGATTTCATTGTGTTGCCGGTGTTGAGTTCATTTTTTCAAGCCAAGCTTTACGCATGACTATTACCTTCTGGTATAACTCTTTAAAGCATGATCCATCTTCAAGTGAATCAACATATTCCTGCACTATAGACATACCGTGGAAAAAATCACAGATAGAGCAATAACGGTGTTTAACATCATCCTGGTTAAAGCTTTCCTTCTCACATATCTTGCAATTGAAGCTATATAAGATAGGCATGGTGTGAGCCGTATTTTGATAACGTTCAATCCGGTATGTTCCTGTTTCGGTTTGTGGAGATAATAATTTACGTAGCACTTTCTCTATTATCCTTATATTTCTTTCTTAATGTTTGTGCCCTTACTATAAGTGGGTTACCAGCAATGGCAATTGCTTCCTTATCCGTCATTTCGCGCGATAACAAATTTTCATCAAAAACTGTAACATGACCACAATTAAAACATATTGTGTAATCACCAGGGTTAGGTTCCCTAACTTCATGACTAATTGGGCTACACATATCAAGTACCTGACCACAAGATTTGCATGGCTCTGGTTCTAATGGTTTTCTTAGTATTGGGGCATTCATAAGTCTATCCTTGCGCATTGACCCAAAATATCCTTACCTGCAAGGGCATAGATATATGCCCCTAAACGTTGGTCTTTATCACATAAACCCTGTATGTATGCAGTAAAATCATCCGTTGGTACGGCATAATAACCTACATTGGGGTTGCCAGGGTTGTTCATCTCATGATTTTTGGCAAGTCCTTGTGCTCCAGCAATATTATTTGCGTAACCTAGGAGCTGTCTTTGATCTAAGGCGTAATTATTTAAATAAACAATAAAGTTACCTGAAATCACGCTATTATCATTATCAAGAGTGGGGTTAAACCACCCCACTTGTTCAAGTTTAGGATTGATAGGCTTTAGATACAAAATAAATGGAGAGCGTTTATTAAGTGCTGCAAGACGGCTTATTCCACCCTTAATTTGATTGCTGTGTTTCCAGATTTCAGAAACAAACCATGTAATTGTGATTAAAAATAAGGCCACGCCCCATTGAAAATATTGATCTTGCATAACGATTCCTTGATAACCCTGTGAGATTTTAATTTATTTTTAATGGGTAGCAATATAAGGTTTAATATTGACCGTGAAGTGATCTCTGCATGTGGCATCGAAAACCCCTGGATAGGCTTCATAGATTTCTTTCAGGAAATCATAGTTTGATTGCCAGTGTCCCCATTCCGTATGATTGCCGGTTGCCAGGTCAACGATCCTGTATTGCCGTCCTTTTGTCTCTACCCTATAATTTTCTGTGCCGAAAGCAATCATAGAAATAATTGGTTCTCTTTTTGTTGTGGCGACACTCATACGGGTTATGAAATTGTTCCTAAAAGTGTTTGTGTGTAACATAAATTAACCTCATTCTGTCCTATTTTTAGTATAGCACATATATACAACATATGCAACAATTATGTATAATAAAAGGACATAGTTAAAAATGTCTTAATAATGAAGGTTTAGTAGGGCAAAATCACATTCATCCCTGGCATCAAGCCTTGTTTGATCTTTTTTTTCTGCCGCAAGGTCAGCGCGAATCTGTTTAATGGTTTCCCGTAAATAGGTGTTTTCATCAAATAACCGGCGAACCAGGGCTATCACTCCCCTGTGGAACGCAGGGAAGACCATTAAGTGCTGGATATAAGCATAGCCCCAAGCCATATGAATCTTTTCATTATCATCAATTGGTATTGGCCGTTCTAAGACGTTAGAAATAAGCAATGAAGTTTCCAGTATTTCACTTTCACAATTCCATTTATTGTTCTTATAAGCATATTCAAGCTTTGATATCATCCCCTTTAGCATGTATTCCCCCTATATCCATGATGTTAGTGGTGTAGATACACCGCTCCCCTTCCCAGGTAGCGATATTTTTTCAATCCGTGAACTATAACTATGCCAGTTTTCATCTTCACAGCACTTCCTGTAACCTTCCAGTAACCCGTATATTTCCTGTTGCCCTTCCAGGATCGTGTTAAGATCAACCATATATAGCCCGTGTGCATGGGGCGCGTAATCTTCAAGTGCTGAAAAAACAATCATTGGTTTATAGCCTGTAGCTATCTCTATACCTCGTGTTAGCCAAGCGGCAAGTACGTAGAGCTTCTCTACCTGCATTTGAAGGCTGAAATGGCAAAGGCTTGCGTTATCAGATCGCACGAACCATACGGCGATATCCTTTGTGTAGAAATGAGGTTGGCAAACGCACTTAATGCCATTATCAACCCATTTGAATGGTGGCGATACCTGAAAGTGTTTGTTCTGTCTTAGCCGCTCAATTTCTGGTATTTTAATATCCCTTTCAAGATAAATAGCAAGACCGTCAAATTGATTATTGAACTGAATATGATTTTCTAAATAATATGAAAAATGTAATGGTGATCTAGCAAGATGCATTATACCGAGTGTGTCTATTTCGCTGTACATTTTTCCCCTATAAATCATAGCCCCTAAATCAAGGTTAGCTCATATATACAGAGGGTTGCAAGTTAATATATTAATGATACAATAGGTGGCATCTAAAATTAATAAAGGTTAACATGATAACACGCGAAAAATTGTTAGAGGATATAACCCGTGCGGCGTATAAGGCTAAATTAACAGTCTCACAACTATTTAAAAAAGCCGACTTATCATTAACTACCCTGCATCGCATGAGACACGGAAAGGATTTCTATTTTTCAACATATGAAAGGGCAATGGCGAAGGCGAATGA
Organism: Alphaproteobacteria bacterium; assembly: GCA_016722515.1. Classification (NCBI taxonomy): domain Bacteria; kingdom Pseudomonadati; phylum Pseudomonadota; class Alphaproteobacteria; species Alphaproteobacteria bacterium. The sequence goes on along the minus strand of JADKJE010000003.1, from coordinate 343,359 downwards.
TCTTGTAAAAGAAAACAAAAAAGCCCAAGAAAAGGACAACCAAGACGCGAACAAAGAAGACGGTTCTTAAACCATCCTTGACAATGCGTAAAAAACTTATAAGAATCAAATAGGGGAAGAAAGAAGGTTATTAGCACGCTTAGGCGTGTTTTTTTCATCGAGGGATAAAAAACGGTAGCTAAACAATGGGTTGGAAGCCCATTGTTTAGCGGATAAAAATGAATCGAGTTATTTTGGCCGGTTTGTTTTTATTTTGCGAAGTAAAACACAGAAACCTTAAGAGCCGTGCGGGTGATTATCTACGGCTTGGTGGTGTCTGTCAACTGCTAACCATGGCTAAGGATAAAAAATGACAGAATCATATGCACAAGTTCCTTTTAGGGCTTTTAAGTTACCAGCTCACCTTTACAAGCTATTTTCATATCTGTGTTATAGATCAAACCGAAATGGTTTAACCTTTGTTGGTATACCACATTTAGCAGAGTTTTTAGGGTGTGGCGAACGGAATATTCAAAATCATATAAATGATTTAGTGGATCAGGGATATGTAAAAAAGATACATCGTTATATTGACATGAGTACCTTAGATGACAAAGGGAAGCCAAAAATTAAAACAGCTAAGCCTGGTGAACAAATAAAGGGGAGGCAAACAACCAATTTTATTAAAATAATATGGGACAATGACCCAGAAGGGTTAAACCTTACCAACGATGATTTTGATGATGCTGAACGCAAGGCAAAAGAAGAAAATATCCATACACATCAATATAATAACGAAGTTATCCACAATGTTATACACAGGGGTGAAGTGGCAGTACAGGGGGAGGGTGAAGTGACAGTACAGGGTGAGGATGAAGTGGCAGTACACCCCTATATACACAACAACACTAACCATAATCAACATTATCAAAAACACTTTTCAAAAAGAGGTTTTAAAAATTTTTGGAATGGTGAACGTGAAGTGGGTGAACCAGGCAGTGTATGGGAGTCGCGGTATATCGACGACATGAAAGAACATATCAGTTGTGCTATCGAAAGCCGCATAATATATATTATGGAAAATAAACTAAAAACAACAGACCATCCACGGTGAACAATCTAAACATTCGTCCAGGCACTACCTTTGTTAACGGCCTATTAACCATTTATCTTTAATCTCATAAATGGGCCAATGGTGGTCCAGTACTGACAATTTAGAATTAGGAGTTCGTTATGGCTAATCAACCTCAAAATCCAAATCAACAGAAACAACAGCAGCAACAGCAGCAACAAAAACAACAACAAAATCAACAACAACAGCAAAAACAATCGAGCCAACAACAACCCAAACAACAACAACAAAGACAACAAGACCAAAAACAACAACAAAAACAAAAACCTGGTCAACAAAACTAATCACGTTTTTGATGGTTACACAAAAGGTCTTGCGTGTTAGCGCAAGACCTTTTTTAATGCGATCATGTAAGGTGTCTGATAAATATCAAAATCAGGCGTTTTTTCTGATCTTTCATCGCCTTTTTTCATCATAACGTCATAAAAAAGGAGTATATGATTAAGTCGGATTATGTGATATACTACAGGATGTTTTAGTTTATTGTGATCCAGGCAGGGTTCCCTGCCCTTTACAGTAAAAAAACATAACAACAGAGTAAGTATATGAGGAGGCGTTATAAGGTATCAGGATAAGTTTATTCAAGATACAAAAACTCGAATCATAGCCGCTGCCAATGCTGATGGGGCTAACAGCGGATGCACGACTACCTATCAGGCCTTTGCAGGGATCCTTCATTATCGCTGTGGAATCAATAATAGCCCCCGTATCACACAACATTGCGATGATCCAACAAAGTATCGATTAAATGACCCCATCCTTGAAGATTTAAGAAATGAAATCTGCGGGACAGTTGGTAATCCTGCCCGTAACGGACATATAAATGAGCTCATTAACTGGGGTATTGAACAAGCAAAATTACGTGATAGCAATCAGTTAATTAATAACTTTGACAACTGTGATGAAAGAACTACCGTTATCAACACCATTGAGACCATTTATGACACTCTTGGAAATGCTCAATGCAACCCAAATGGTACTTTCAATGATGCTAGAGACGCTGATACATTATTGAATCTCAACAATCAATTGAAGGGTCAGAAGCTAACGCTCTTAAGGGCTTATTTAAATAACACGTATGGCTTACATATACCAAATAATGAGGCACTACCTGTTCCGCTACGTTCTGTGATAGAAAATGGCGAAGTTTTACAAAGCAGAAGTGAATACACGGATTTACTACAAATTTGTGGAGTCCCGGGGCATCGTCTAGTAACACCCAATGCAGCAAATGCACTATGTCAAAAAATCAATGCGCTTAACCAATTTTGGGGCATGCGCCATCCTCAAGATATTCAGAAAAAAATTGAACATAACATCCATAGTACAATTCATGAAGAATTCGTCAAACAGAAACTGCTTTTGGCTGACGTGAAAACGACAAACCAGATCCCTGGAGCAGCTATTCAGGGAGATGAGGTGCTTTATCGTGGTGCAAGTGGCATAAGTGAAGCGGCTGTTGAGAATTTCTTTCGCTATGGTCATATTAGAGCTCCGGAAAATGACGCTAAATGGTATGAATTCTCAATCCATACCCATTGGGATAAAAAAACTCCAGCAAATGCAGTAGGTGTTTCAACAACGCTTGATCCTAACATTGCTCTTGAATATATCAGAACTGGTCACACCAATCAGAATTCTCGCAATTGGGTGTTTGTTATTTATCCTCCTGAGGGAGCATCCGCTGTTTCGTTAGCCCCTTATGCTCCTTATGGAAGCCGCTTAAAAGAACTAACCCTTCCTTTTATTCGTCCAGAATGGATAAAAGCAGCCTACCGAGTAGAAAAAAGAGATGGTAATATTCATATAATGTCAAAAATGGTGAATCCTTTTTTTGATCAAAGTCTTTTCCAAGTAGGGCATCGAAGTACCCCCTCAGAAACGGAAATTATGTTTGATGGACTTGAAGAGAGCAGAGGAGGTAAATGGCTAATTAGTGCTGAGAGCAATTGGCGCACATTTAAAAATCAGTGGGTTCGCGCAAAAAATGCCCTCATGAATAAGGGAGGCTGTCAGAAAAAACGATATTTTATAAAGGACCATCTAGGCAACTTAACCCGAAATCTTGATAATGGAGAAATTGTTAGGTATAATGGCCGAGAACAATACGACATCTACAAGCAGCGATTCCAAAAAGCAGCTAATGAAACATCCAAACACGATCCTAAATATAAAAGCGAACATGATTTTAGAAAGCGCTATACCGAAGCAAACGTAAGAAATGCACGCAATCAATTAGCTAATCCTTACGGTTTTTATGGTATTCAACGACGCAGAGAGCGCGAACTTAAACTAAAATCGAAAAACCAACAAGCACTTGCTACCCATCCAGTAAGCACCTATCATTCCCTCAATAACGATTTTCAAGAAATCAGTAAATTGATAGTGGCTAACAGCAAAAAAATTAAAAGCCTCACCTCTCAAACACCAAACGATCCTAAACGCTGGGCGAAGGGCTGTGGAGCCCTGGGGATTGGTGGTGGTTTCGCTCTTGGGTTTGCAGCCATGATGTTCGCCGCCTCCCCACTTTTCATCATTGGCTTACTGTTTTTTTCGCCACTTGTGTCTGCCGCTGTGGGAGCCGGTGGAGCGAAGGCTAAAAACAAAGATAGAACCTCTGAGATTAAAAGGCTTGAGCAAAAGCAAGTATCACTTGAGCAATCGAAAGAAGAGATGGGTACACAACTTAATAAACAGCTAAAACAAATCCAGGCAGACGACAAAATCTCCACTCCCGCCCAAACTCTTGCTCCTACCTCGTTCCAAAAACGTCACCATCTGGGAGCACAATTTGCTGGGTTTGGTGCAGCTGCAGCGGCGTAAGGATCATTAAAAGTAGATTCTGCTACTGAGATCTTTTAAATTGTCCGAGCCCTCTCCCCACCACGCCCGCCCTGCCTCTGTTTTATAAGGTTATTAACATGAGAGTTGGGATGATATGTCTGTGTTTGTGTCCCCCCTTGATGCGCTTGCTCTCTGCAAATTAAATCGCTAGCCTTTTTCATATCACTTTGACCTTTGGCACCTAAGACGGCCGAAGATCCACCCAGGCCGAATGTGGCCGCACCAAGTGCAACGACTATCCAAGTAGCGGGAGCCAAGAAGAGGCATGCAATAAAGCCAATGAGGAGAAGTCCAGAAATACCTAGACCTGCACCAGCTATCTTTTGCTCATTTTTAGCGGTTTGCTTCTTCTCCAGTCCTTTTCCTGGGCGAATCCAGGGCTCTATCGGCAATGGCTTGCTTTCTCGAGCAGAAGCCGGTACCGATTTGGGACGAGATACCACTGCAGGTATTTCTGGAACCAACGGGACTATTGGATTAGCGGCAGGAAGCTCCGCATCAATATTGAGACCTTCTTCTAGCGCTTCCTCTTGCTCTTCTTCTAGCTCTTCTTCTAGCGCTTCTTCTAGCTCTTCTTCTAGCGCTTCTTCTAGCTCTTCTTCTCGCGCTTCTTCTAATATTCCATTCCCTTCTTTTGGCACGATGATCTCTTCAAAAAACTTATCAAGCCCCAAATCCTCTTCATCATTTGCTACAGGATCGTCAATGTGACGTGCCCTCTCGTCCTTAAGGCTCCTGGCTTTAGTAACCATAACATCATTGAGTATGAGGTCTGTTTCCCCAATACTATCACCTGCTTTCTCGTCCCTATCATTTAAAATCAAAGCAGGATTATGTGCAAATACTAGGGCACCAATGGCATTGTTATATGCGGTTAATGCTAGCTGCATATCCGCTTGATTTGTGTCTACCGCGGCAATCGCAGTCTTTGCTTGAGAAAATTCTTGATTGCCATTCAACGTTTCTTGAGTAATACCAAGAATGTTCAGTTGGTCATCAATCCAACTAAGGGATTCGATAATTTGATTTGTGTAATTCCCTGTATGATTTGCTACTAAGACGTTTGCCGTTTCTTCCGTTGGAGTCTCTAGCAGGGCTAATTTAATTGTATTATTACGTTCTTGATGTTGTTGGTTCAGTTGTTGGTTCAGTTGTTGGTTATGTTCTTGATGACTACTGATAATCGAATCACAGTTGTTTATTTGCAATTGAAACTCTGCATTCGCGTTTTGTTTAAATTGATCCCATATGGCATTACCTCGATTATTATCCAACTTGCCAAGAAATGTCCTAATGCCCGGCTGATCTTCGGTGTCACCAAAAAATACTCCAGCAGAATTCTTTATGAGATCGATGTTGAAACCTTGATTCGTAAGGGTATCTAAAATCGCATTAACGTATTGGAATGAATTAGCTTCTATAGCAACCCGGTAAATTGATTTCATCGCATTAAGATGGTTTATAATTTGGTCTTGTGCGAGATTATTTGGATAAAGTATTTCTGAAATTTTATTATCTAAATCATTTTTAACCCCTTCCATTACCGCCAAAACAGGTGCTCCCTCGCCGTCTATAATTTTGGCTTGTTCTCTTTCGCAGGCCGTTTTAAATAGATTTAAGCAATAGGCCTTTGAACGGTCAGAATGCACATCAGGGAATAATCGAGTTTTAATATTGTTATAGGCGATATCTTGCCCAAAATCATCACGCACTCGCGCATTGGCTGCCTGGCCTAAGAGGCGATGGCGATCAACCAAGTTGGCAATATTGGTTAATGGCTGGTTTATATCCGTTGGATATCTCTGTTGCAAGACAGCAAGGAATGGATTTAAAATCGAAGATTCAAACGCTGTTGTTATCGCTTGTTTATAAGATTCGAGGTTTTCTTGTATCTTAGCCTTCTCATTGGGATTCAAAATCTTGGTTCTTAGGGGAACCAAGGCACCTACATCCATTTGTCGCTGTTGCAATTCGTTTTCAATTTGTTCAAATGCTTGGAAAACATTCTCTGGTTCATTGTCCACATCGTTATTTAGGAACATACTTTGGTTACTCACCAGTATATGCGCTTTAATGATCTCCAATTTTTTTTGATGTTGCCGAGCTTGCTCTTGCTGTAATTCTTCATCTTTTTGCTGATCTAATTCACAAATGCGCAGCCGACACCTCTCCTGCGCTTGCGTAAGGATCCCTTGAATAGTCTCTTTCAGAATGACTCTTTGATGTTGTTGAGTTTCTTGATCTCGGTAAGTGAGGTTTATTGCATTGAAAATATCAATAACAAAATAATGTCCGGCCCGCTTAAGTGGATTATCGTTTTCTAAATTTAGAAGTTCGGCAATTTGATTGAATAATACTTCCATATTATTAGAATCACTTGACAATAAACGAAAGGCATCTCTCCTTGTTTCCCAAACTTCTTGATCGTTACTTTCAGTCATCACTGAATCGATAAAATACTGTGCAACAAGGGTAGCTTCATTTATTAATATTGCCTGCGGATCCTCAAAAATACGTACTATGCATGCGTGTTCAGCACCGTCATCCATGAATACTTTTGAAAAAGTTGTTTCATTTAGACGTTTCAACGAGCTGGACAGGCCATCCAGATTTGGAAGAGCGTCTAAATTAGCAGGCCTTCTTGGTAATAAGCTATCTGTTAGCCTCACTAATGTATCTATTCTATCTTTGAAGGCATAATAAGCGGCAGATTGAATCGCTATTTCCGTAGGGAGCCGTCGATCATTATTTTGAAGTTCTCTATATAAATCATTATAATTATCCTTAAACTCATCTGCTGAATCACCAAAATAATTAGCGTTAAGGCGAGAAAATTGCTTCCCTTTATTTATATTATAGGTTGAGCTAAACTGTGGGATTAAATCGGACCTACCGAGTGACATTTGTCCTAAAGTTCCAACATTACTTCCTGCATCTACCCATAAATCTTGGGTTGCCTTATTAAACAACGCACGTTCATCCTTATAAAATTTACGTGCGTCATTAAGTGCCTCGTTGTTATAACACGCGTGGATAAGTGCCTGCTTGCACTGGTTCAGCTTTTGTTCTGCCTGCTGTTGTTGCTGACGCTCGATTTGTTCCCGCTCTTGTTCATCCTGTTTTAACGCTTCAATATGTTTTCTTAACGGAGTAACGACAACATCGTGCCATATGTCGGCTCTAACTTGCTCTTCTAATCCCATTAAACGCATGGCTGTGCGCAAACCGTATTTTTTCTGTTGGTGTGCCTGAGAGAAATTATAATTTGGGTTACCAACTTCTGCCAGAGGATCGTTATTTAATAATTGGCTCAAGCGCAATTCGATCAGCCTGACATGATCGGTATTGATTTTTTGTTCATCAAAAATACGTGATAAATCAACCTTGTACTCATCATCTACTAAAGACTTACATATTTCCTCATAAATGCGAAATTTTTCGAGGGTTGAAAATTTAGCATGAATACCCTGACCTTTATCCAAGCCATCCTCAATATAATTAAGCAAAGCGTCTCGATTTTTTATGGCGTCCTGTGTTATTATGTATATTAAAGAATCAAAACTAACAGGGCTAGGAAGTGATTTGTACCTCCCTTGCATACATTGATTAAAACATTCGCTCGCCTTCTCCTTCGGATCATTCACTCTATGTAACGATAACACAGACGATGGTAACAAACTATTATAGTAAAATGCAGAATATAAAGGAGCGTATAAAATATTATGCTCGATGTATGCATAAATAGAATTTATTTTTTTCGGACTTATTTTGGTATATTGACCGCCTTGAAAGGTATGGGTAACCCTATGAGCAAGAGGGGGATCATTTTGGTTATAGGCCATAGATCTAAGGAATTTCTCCAGCGCAGAGGGATCAAATCGCCACAAATATGTTAAAGATTCATGTGATCGTATATTTAACTTTTCAATAAATTGTTTATCCTTATTAAAATCACCAAATACTAGTTTTGAAACATCGCCTTGTGATGTATAGTGTTTATAACTATCCGCTGCAAGAAAACGGGCTCCCAAACCAATAATACAATTATAGTACCATTCTTTATTAACAGGGTTATCACTATAATTTTCAAATAGCTGGCATAAGTCTAAACGGTACGCTTCGCTTAGAAAATGGGTTTGGCGTTCAAATATTTTATCTTGAATGTCATTAGGGTCCTTAGACGATCGAGGAAAATAAGCAATATGAAAATTGCTTCCGTTTACATCAGATTGCACACCAGAGTTATTAAGAAAATGCATGCCATTGCCTGACTCATTATCTAGACCATCATACCAGAAATAACGCTCAATCCTGTGTCCGTTGTTGGCTGCATTGATGTGTTCCCCTAGCATCAATTCATAGATTTTATCAGAAGAAAATACGTTCTTTTGATGGATGAGTTCCAGATGCTGCTGTTGCACAGCATTTACATTATGGTCACCAAGATGCTCCTCACCAATAAGTTTGGGTTTAAACACACGCCCTTCTGCTTGGGTGTTAATAAGGGATTCCAGTTGCTCAGCCGTTTGATAATAGGTAATAAAATTGGTCAAATAGCGTTTGAGATTCTTTCGAATTTGAGACGTTTGATTTTTTGGAAGCCCCGTTTCCTTGACGTAATCGTTGATCTCCGATTTAAAAATATCGCTTTTTTTCTTAGAACCTAACGCTTCAATTTCCGTCCCTAATACGTTTGCGGGAATAATAGCACCCGTACGTTCAAAATGAATTAATTTTATATTTTCTACTTTATCACGAACACTATTGTGAAGTTTTGAACAGGCTAAAACAAAGACCCCATAGTCACAGAGTTTCTGGGATAATGTTTCAATCATGTAGAGTTTATCAAAAACATCATATTGATTTTCTTTAAGTATTTCGTTAAATGATTTTAGCTGTGGCGATGCATGATTAAGAATAAGGTTGGTATCTTTATAATTTCCATCACTAATCGTTTGGTCATAGTATGAATCATATAACTCATCCAATATTCTTCGAACATTATTAATATTGGAGAGTGTATCCAAGGGAGATTTTAAAAGGACATCATTCGCTTGAAGTCCATTTATAAACTGTTGAAATTGATTGTTAATACAGCTCTCACACGCCTCTTCAACTTGAATGCTAAACCCCGCTTTATTTAGCAAACGGGGATTATTAAAGATGATCAAAGCATTGTCTAATTTAGTTATTTTTTTGTCATCGTCAGGAAGATTTTCTAAATCCGAAGAAAGAAAATCTTTTATTTCTGGAAGTAAGCCATTCATAGCCTCATCTATGGGGGAGCTTTTTTTGGAAAAACTTAATATTTCGCGAAATCTACTAATATCCTCTTTTTTTACGGGTGTTTTCTTTAAATGGGTAGATAGATTAGGAAGAATATCGTCTATTGAAAACGTAATATTATTTTGGGCTTTATTATAAAGATCACGCAACTTCTTAAATCCGTTTAAGGTGTTGCTCTTAGGATCGGTTAAAGAGTTAATAATGGATATTAATGCTTTATTATTGCCTTTAATTTCAGAATAGCTCATTGCTTCGGCTATTAAGGCTTCATAACGTTCAATGAGTGGAACAAGGCCTGCAAAAGGGAATTTTCTTAGCTCTTTAAAAATATTGCTCAGCGTAAATTCCTCAAAATAGCTGAGCTTGTTCGCAAGATCCGCAAGAGGAAAATTTTTATTTTCGATAATGGCACCAATATCTTTAAGAATATCTCCTCTTTCATTATTTAAGAGTACTTCAAAAGCTGTTCCTGTACGCGTTAGATCAAGGTAATCTGCAGCAGATTTATAGGTTTGTGACTTATTTTGCCTCTCGTACCCAGACGCCTTATCTTCAAAAACTCGTCCAAGAAAACTAAGGATATGAACCGGGTTGATATGCTGAGAAGCGATTTCGTCCTTGAACAATTTATCGATAACATAGTGAAATGAAAGGCTTGTGTTTAAGTCCTGTAAAGTAGACGTATGTTTAGAACCATCTAGAGAAAAATGGCTAGAATGATATTTGCTATTATAATATTCTTTTAATTTAAGAAGTATCGTATTGATAGTGTCATCCCGACTTTGCGTATAGCGATTTCTAAATAGAGACTGAGCTTTATTAAATACCGATTTTTTAGAACTAGACTGCGGTAGGAGAGAAACAGGAGTACGAGATCCCCTCCCTTTATTTTGATTTCTATTTCTGCCGGTCGGGGTTGCAATATCATTCGAACGGTTATCAAACGTCTGTACAAAGAGGTTTACGCGTTCTTTAAATTTAAAATTACGGAATTGATATGATAGAGTTTCATCGCTTAGAATATGTGAGGCATCTCGATAAAAGGAACGCACTTCATTAAGGATGGCTAAGTAGCTAATTGCCTGCCATTGATCGACACTATAACCAGTATAACCGTTCAACTTATCAAGCTGATTTAACTCAATTGTACGCTCTAGAGACGCAGGAAAATAGCCAACTAACATCTCAAAATTAGCCTCGGCCCAGCTCTCTATAATTGCTAGCTTCTCAAAAGCAAGCAATATATTTTGGCTCTTTGGAATTTTAAGTGGGTTCTCAGAGGGTAGTACATTGGCATCCAATTTATTTATTTCAGACAAATTACCCACTCTTTTTTCCAAAGAGCCCATATTATTATCATCGGACTTTGGCAAGCAAAGTTTTTTAATAAACAAACGCTCAGTTTTATACGCTTCGGCTTGTTCATGTTCTTTAGCATGCTTAAGAACATGCTTGTACTGATTTGAAAATTGATTAAATGCCTCTTCAAACCGGTTTGCTTTTTCATCAATAGTGTCATCTGATGCAAGTATCGCATCTGATTGATCAATAAAATCATTAATCATCTTAAATTTATAAGTATGAACAACGTTTTTAATCTCCATAATACTTGAAAAAACAGGTTCTAAATATTCAGCACGCGTTCTGTTTTTACATTGTTTAAACCAAGATTCAAGCGTACCTAAGAAAAGAGAATCAAACGATCCTCCAAACGCTTGGTGCATCATTCTTTGGCGCTCATCTTCATGAATATCATTTCGATGTGATAAATGAACGCTAGAATTTCGCAACGTTTGCAGGTTATCATCCCCTATTGCCTCAAGTGGCTTAGAAGCATTAACTCTGCATGTTGCTATATCTAAAATTTCGCTAAAAATTTCATGAGTTAAAGGATCAGAAACACTCCCGCAAAAATAATCCTTAATACTTTTATTAAATTCATTTCTCTTTAATTGTTCAGGAAGGTCGTTGTATAATTCATCTATTTGTTCTTTCTTCTCCTTTTGATTTTTATTTTTATCTTTTTTGATTTTATCCAATTTAAGAATAGCCATTTCCAGCTTCTGCCCAAACCCCGTCTTGCAATCCGTTAGGTGCAGATCTTTGATTATTTTATTGATAGCCATTTCATCAGTTGACGGTTTATTTTCTTTATGGAGGATTACAATTGCTTTTTCCCTATATTCTTTAGCATTTTTTTCCCAATAAGGCTTAATAATTTCACCAACGTAATAAGCGCTATATTGTCCAAAAATATATTGTAGCAACTTTAACTCAGTTCCGGTTACTTCTTTACGAGTGGCGAAATACGCCTTTGTGTAACTGGTATGAAATGCATGGGGTAAGGTGTTCATTAAGGGCTCGCCTATCTCGCCCAAGGCCAAAAAATTGTTCTTAACCTGCTCAAATAATTCAACGACTTCCTGTTTTTTGTTAAAAGCCTTCCATTCAGCTTTGAGCCTACCGACATTTCGATTATGTTTCTCTTTTTGCTTAATCAACGTTTTAATATAAGGGACGTCGATGTTTTCAGGATTGAGATAATCATTAACTTTCCCTTCCTTCACAGCCTGCATTGCTGTTTCCAGGAACATTAACTGCAAGTTAGGGTAACCTTGCAATAACTGTTGCAAAACGGCAACCGAACGGACAAAATTCACCCCTTCTGGATTAGCAACAAGGGGTTTTAATTCTGGAGAAAAAATGTTTTCCAGGTTCCAGGAGGCTATCCGCCCAAGTGGAGCAAGTGTTTCCTGAGTATGAAATGCAGAAAAAAGCTTCACGCCTTTCTTTTGATTGGGTATATTATTATCAATTGTGTTGATCAAACGCATCGTCTGATAGAGTTGATCAAGGCCCTGATTTAGTTTAGATTCTTCCTTTTTATATTCTGAGCCCATCAATGAATCAATTGAATTATCTTTATTACAATTTTCATTTAAAAATGACTCAAAAGAAATGGGATCTAAGTTGTTTTTAAGATGGTTAACCCATTGACTTATAGCATGCTTAAGCCATGGGTTTGATGTAATCTCGCCAAGGCCTTCAATGATTGACTGACAGCTGGCAGATAGGCTCGATTGTACATAGGGAATAGAAAGCTCGGCTATGTATTTTGTTGCACTAATACATTTACTATAACAACTAGCAAAGTAATTTATTTTTCCATTAGCTTCAACAGGCGCCCTTAGCCAATCAAACAAAGCCTTTCCTGCCTCAGACATACCATCTGAAACTATTTCCCGACTAAATTTTTTGGATTTCACAGCCTCCTTGGATATAGAATAGAATTCTATAAGTGAAATTAATTCTTTTTCATACTGGATGATAGGGATATTCGCTTGATTACCTAAGAATTTTTTTATTATTTCAAAACTACCATCGTCTGATCCTGGAAGTGTAGCCTTTTGGGGATTAGGCTTCATTTTTTTCTGGTTATCTTTGGGATCTGCCTTTTTACTTTTTTTTACCATAGCTATAACCGTCCCCGTAATCTCTTATATAAGATACTAATTCATGAATTTATGCAGGATTATACCAGAAATATGGTAATAAGTTAACAATTATTATGTGGAAATATTTTTGCTAATCAACCGTAGCATTAATATATAGTGATGGAAGTATTAAGTAGGGGCTGGATTGCGGATAGATAACGGATGAGGCTATGTTGAGAAAGGAGGCAGTATACCCTCTCCCCCCCCAGATTCATGCCAAAGTGGGCATGAATCTGCCCCTCCTCCGAGAGGTGGGGAGAAAGCAACATGCTGTCATTAAATCTCTTTACACACCACAACATTAAAAACAATAAAAAAAGCCTGGAACACCATAGGCGCCCCAGGCTTTTCCGCCTCCTTTGCAGGAGGAGAAGTATTCATGATCGTTTCAACCGAAATCTATTCGTTATGAAATTGAATTTCAGCGCGACGATTTTGTGGTTCTTTAACACCATCATTGGTTGGAACAAGCGGCTCACGTTCACCTTTGAAATCCACACGGATATTTTCTTTAGGTACACCCATGTGCTGCAGCTCAGCTGAAACAGCATTAGCACGACGTTGAGAAAGCTTCAGATTATAAGCATCTGGTCCTGAACGGTCAGCGTGTCCAGTAATATCAAATATCGCACGTCTAGCCGATTTTGACGCATCACTCGCTGATTGAATAATAGCTAAAGCATCTTTGGTGAGCTTGGCTTTATCAAAATCAAAGAAAATCAAGAATGCGCGCGATTGCTCAATAGGAGCTTGAGGTGCCGCAGCATAGGTACGAGGTTGTTGTACGACTTGGCGTGGAACCGCAACAGGTGCAGGAGCTCCGCAAATATCGCGACCCTCCACCCATTTGGTGCGAACACAATTATTAAATGTGTTTCTAACAACGTGACCACCTGTATCTCTTACTACTTTTTGACTATCAGAACCACCAGCTTCAGCAGCAATCGGAGCCGTCAAAGCGATGCATGTGCCTGTTAACATCAGTGCATGTAACATTTGTTTTTTCATCTTAATCCCGTCCTTTTATTTTCATTATTATCAATACAGACCAACCTAAATGATACATATTAATAATAAAATATCTGTTAATTGAAACATTTAATCTATTGTTAAACATTTGGATGCAGCATTAAGCAAACACCCTTTTTTCAGCATAAGCCAGGTGACAACAAAAGACAACTATTTTTGTTTGATTGCATCTAACAACTGTGGGTGAATAATTGGATTGGCAGAAATTAATGATGCGGACTCAATGTAATCATCGCCACCATTGCTATTTGTGACGATGCCACCAGCTTCTTCAATTAAAAGTTTGCCAGCTGCAATATCCCACGGTTTTGAACCACGTAACTGAATGATACCATCCAATCTGCCAGCGGCCACATACGCCATCGCCATACACGTGCTGCCTAGACAGCGAATGCCTGCAATTTTAGGCATGAGATCACCGATAATATCGGGTGTGATACTACCAATATTTAATAATGTATCACCTAATTCACGTCTACCGGACACGCGCAAGCGACGTTCACGTTGATACGAATCTTCGGCAAATGCCCCCTTGCCTTTTTCTGCCCAAAATGTTTCTTGTAAAATAGGAGAATGAATAATCGAAGCAAGAATTTGCTTTTTACCTGATGAAAGTGTTTCTTCCAAAGCAATAGCAATCGCAAACATTGGAAAACCATGAAGAAAATTATTGGTGCCATCCAGCGGGTCAACAATCCAGCGATATCGGCCTTCATCCGAACTAATTTCACCACCTTCTTCCATTAAAAAACCATAACTTGGCCGCGCTTCGGCTAATAACTTATGAAGCAGCTTTTCTGCCCGTAAATCGGCATTGGTCACAAAGTCAGCAGGTCCTTTGCGTGAGACTTGCAGATTTTCAATTTCGCCAAAATCACGTATCAACCCCTTTGCCACTTTTTGGACAGCAGATTTCATGACGGTAATGTTAGAAGAATAGGCCGTGCGTTGCATCATATAATCGACCTAAACTGCACGCTCAACGTAGCTTCCATCTACCGTTGATATCACAATTTTATCGCCTGTTGAAATAAACGTCGGCACCATGACCCTAACGCCATTTTCTAAAATAGCCGGTTTATAGGAAGAAGCCGCTGTTTGTCCTTTGATAACAGGCTCTGTTTCATCGATAGCAAACACGACATGATCAGGCAATTGTGCGCTCAGCGGTTCGCCATCATGGCTGTACACGGTAACTGTAATGCCATCTTGAAGAAATTGCGAAGCATCACCAAGGAGACTTTGTTTAATTTCGATCTGTTCGTAGGATTCATTATCCATCAGGTGCATTTTATCTTCTTCGGTATATAAAAACTGGTAGGATTTTTCATCCAGAACCACCCGCTCAACCCGTTCGTCCGAGCGCAGGCGTTCATTCAATTTATTACCATTGTTCAAATTTTTCATCTCAACCTGAACAAAAGCGCCGCCTTTGCCGGGTTTAACGTGCATCGGCTGCTTTGAAACAACCCATAAATCATTTTTAATATTAATAATATTACCAGCACGAATAGAGATAGCATCAATAATCATAAGGATCCCAAATCAAGGTTTTAAAGAGGGTATGTTAGCCATTTAGGTTGGAATGCACAAGGGTAAAATGATGAATCCATCACACGTTATGATTCCACACAGCGAGCTTCTCGTAGCAGTAATCACGCATCGTATAACCGATACCACCGGTTCCAAGGCCCGATTGTTTACCACCTGCAAACGGCATCCCGTCAATCCGGAATGCTGTATGGTCATTGATGAGTACCGTTTGGGCCTGTAGCTGTTCAACCGCTTTTTCAGCATGGGTAACATGCTGGGTGAACAAGGCCGACTGGAATTGAAAACGCGGATGATTCGCTAAACAAATAGCGTCATCTATCTCGTTGAATGAGTTGATGCAAACAACAGGGCCAAATATTTCTTCCTGCATAGCTTTGGTGCTTTCTGGCACATCGGTTAAAATGGTGGATTCATAGCATTGCCGAAGCGTATGACGTTTTCCTCCGAGTAAACACTGGGCTCCCTGCCCTAGGGCTTCCTGAACCCATTGATCGACACGGTCAACATCGCTCGCTCGGATAAGCGGACCGATATCCGTTTGTTCCGCGGTTGGGTCACCAACCTTTAATCCACGTACATGACGGGTAAATAAATCGCAGAAATTGCCATAAAGACTCCGGTGTACATAAACACGCTGGGTTGAAACGCACACCTGCCCTGCATGGTAAAATGCTCCCTTACCAACCATAGGCACGATTGTTTCAAGATTCACATCTGCATCAATAATCAGCGGCGCTGATCCACCATGTTCCAATGAACAGCGTACCCCTGGTGCTAAATTGCTGCGCAATTGCCAGCCTACTCGAGCTGAACCAATAAAGGAGACAAAACTGATACGTGCATCACTGGCTAAGCGCTTGGCATCTTCATTGGTACAAATGATCCATTGGCACCATGCTTCTGGAAGTCCCGCTTGATAGAGCGCTTCAACCAGCGAAAGGCAGCTCAGGGGCGTTTCTAATGCCGGTTTTATCAAAATCGGCGCTCCGACGGCAATCGCTGGGATAACTTGATGGATAATCAGGTTAAGCGGATGGTTGAATGCACTGATGGCCACCACGACTCCGCGGGGCTGAAGAAGCGTATATGCCCTTCTTCCTGTAGAGGCATCAGTTAAACCCATTGGAATTTCGCTTCCCTTGAGATGAAAGAGTTCGTTGATAGCAAGGCGGATACCATTTACCGCCCGAAGGACCTCCACTTTAGCATCTTTTAAGGGCTTCCCACCTTCGTGCGCTATTTGCATTACCAGATGGTCAAGATTCTGTTCAACCCATACTGCCAGTTTTTCTAAAATAGCAATGCGTTGATAAGGCTTAAGATGACAATCCGGATTCTCAAAGACGGTCAGCGCGTCTACCAATTTAGCTTCAATATCCGACCAGTGGTCAAGACGTAGCTCACGCAAAACAGCACCGGTGAATGGTGATTTGACCTCGATTATTCCCATAACGACTTCCCCTACCCCTAAAAGCACGACTCCACCACCACGACGCTACGTTCCTACTACAACATACCATCATCCTCAACCCACTGAAGCTGAATGCCCGACTGGGGAAGGTCGAGGATGATGGTATGTGTGGCAAGTGCCTAGTGACTCGTATCAGCCTGTGCAACTTCCCTTGCACAAAGCTGAGTATCTTTAGATTTAGACGGTGTATGAGATTGGTCGGTGTTTACCACTTCGCAATACTCACCACCTGCTGGTTCCAAACCACCTAGACCATTTGATGATTGTCTCAAGTCGGTATTATTAGGCTCTAAACCGTTGAGGATATCTTCAGGGTTTCCTGTTTCGTTTACACTCAAACGACCGCCGGCTCTTAAGATAACCTGAGCTGTATTCGTACCCTGAGTATCGATACCAGACACGTTACCTTGATAGAAAGCATCATTGGCAGAAGCTAATGGATAGGGTGCAAATGCGTTACCAGCATTGATAATTAAATCACCTGGGGCAATGGCCGCTGTTAAAGCGTAGGTATCCTCAAATTCACCCACAGCTGCTGCGTAGGTTGCAAGAACACCACGATAATTAATATTACCATTTGGTCCCCCTTGCCCTTCACCATTTAAGCCAGCCTCCATCCATACGAAAGCATCAGCACTCGCTCCTAAATTACTGCCAGCATCGGCGGTCGCCCTACTGATAAGGTCACCATCGAAACGGATATCGTTACCAGCATATACGCCAATATACGCTGATGATCTAATGCCTGCGCTAGAACCACCTTCAGAGTAGAATTCTCCACCGATTTGATTGTTAGCCGATACATTGATCAGCCCTTCGACATTGATGTCGTTTTCAGCACTGTAAATGACCGAAGCCGTTACGTCAGAAATGGTTGCCCCCTCACCGGCAAAGACATAATTGGGAGAAACCTCAGCAGAAGCATCGGCATAAGTATCACCAAAAACCGTAAGGTCATGGCCAGCCTCTATGGAAACATCCGCACTCACAATCACCGAAGCGCCGCTGCTGCTAGTAGCTAAATAACCACCGTCGAAATGACCATATGCGTTAGCATGGGTTATGCCATCGATCGTTATATCATTATCGGCGCTCATTGAAATATCCGCTGTAGCAACTAAAGCACTGGCACTACCGCCAGTAACGTTTGCTGAGGCATTGGCTAATGTATCACCACTGATAGTGAGGTTGTTGCCAGCGATAATCTCCAGTGAAGCCGTGGCTTCTGCACCATTGATGTTCGATTTCTGCTGTTGTTGCTCTTCACCAGAATCCTGCAGATTTGCATCAGCAAGCACGGCGATATTGCCATTGATATTCACATCATCTGGCGCTGTAATGAGGCCTGAAGCGTTAGCGACTGCCGATTGGCCATGATCCAACGTATCAGCGTTTGCTTCAATGATGATATCATTGTTGATAAGTACATCACCAGAACCTGATTGACCCGCATTGACATTCAGGCCCGCATCAGCATAAGTAGTGCCATCATTGGTTTCGGCGCTCGCACCCACCGCTAATTCACCATTAACAGTGATGGTATTGGCTGCTGTTATTTCTGTAGACGCCACGGCAGAAGCACCATTGGCTGAACCATAGAAGTTATTATTATCAGCATTGGCAACCGAGCTGACCGCACCATTGAGGATCACATCACCACTGGCCGAAGAGCCTAATCCCGCCTGAATCAACAATTCAGACTGTGCATTGGCATTGCTGGCATAAGCACCTGTATTATCCGCACTTGCCAAGATACTAATATTACCATCCACCTCAATATTGTTAGCCGCTGATAACGCTACACTAGCATTCGCTGACGCTTCCCCCGCAGAATGGCTATTATAATTATCTGCCGAAGCGTTCACCGTTACATCGCCATTCACCTGCAGGTCACCTTCACCTCCAGTTCCTGCATTAACGGCTAAGGACACATCCGCATAGGTGTTACTTCGATTGCCCCCCTCCGAATAACCTTCACCGGTAGAAATAAAGTTGGCGGCATACGAACTAACGTTGATCGAATCAAGATCAACATTGTCTCTTGCTGACAACGTAACCGTTGTTGCCGCATCCGCTGTAGCACCACCTTCATATGAGGCATAATTACCATTATTCACAGCGTAAGCGCTTACATTCAAAGGACCATTGATCGAAAGATCACCGCTTTCAGCTGAGGAATCGGTACCTGCTGTAATCGTCAATGTTGTCGTTGCATCAACATCACTCACAACATAACCAGAGGTTTGCGTTTGTGCGTGGAAGTCGGCACTGCTGTCGAAGTTTACATTGCCGCCGGCTGTGATAGTTGCGATATTGGTTGCAGAGGCTCCCGCTGCATACGCACCATTATTTGCCGCATAACCGATGGTATAAATATCACCAGCAACGTCAATATGTTGACCTGCATTTACTTGCGTATAGTTGATTGATTGGGCATTTCCGGTTAGATAACCATCATTGGTAGCTGACGCTGCCGTAATGAAGTCACCAGCAACCGTCACATTATCAGGAGCTTGGAGGTAGGTAATTGTACCAGCCTGCGACGTTCCCTCATAGACTCCAGTCTGATGAGCTGAAGAAACGATATTGGCACTGCCATCGACCGTGATACTACCAGAGCCTCCCTGACCGGCTAACAGACCAAGTCCTGCACCCGCCTGGGTAAGCGTACCGTAATAGTTACTCGAATCAGCATGGGCTGCGATAGTGACATCACCATCAACTGTGATATCATTCGCAGCCATTGCCAACATACCTGCACCTGCGGTTACCGTACCAACAGAGAAAGCAGATGCTGAAGCATCGGCATTGAGATTGATATTACCGGCAAAGTCTGCACTGCCATTCCCTTCTGAACCAGTTCCTGCTACAGCATACACGAACGTAAGAGCCGTTACATTGTTAACAGCACTGCTGCCATTCCCAGACGCATGGGCCGAACCATCGAGATCGCCATTGACGGTTAGACCATTGGCGGCTTGCAATCCAACTCCTGCGATTGCCATCACATTGCCAAGGGAATCAGCATCGTTGGAAGCATTTGCCGAAATATCGGTATTTCCATTTAAGTTGATGTACCCCGATCCAGACTCACCCGCAGCCATGGCAATCAGCGCATAAGCCGATTCGTTAGCCGCTGAATAAGCGTTTGAATAGGTATCCGCATGAACATTTAAATTACCACTCACATCGACATCATGAGCTGCAAAAATATCAACCGTTGATTTAGAAACGTTGCTATTCGCATAAGTCGCGTTAATATTAGCCTCTGAATTCACATCAATATTGCCTACTATATTCACCGATCCAGAACCTTCGTTGCCAGCAGCAATGGTTAATTTCGATTCAGCTGAAGCAGACGCGTTATAGGCAGAAGCATCAACCCCACTTTGGATGGAAATAGTGCCGTTAACAAACACATCCCTTCCCGCATCGATATCAACCGAGCTAACCGCGTAAGCTGCCGCACCTTCACCTGATGACTGCGCATTAGCTTCGGTGAACATATCACCTGTAAGAGACACATCCCTTCCAGCTTCGATATTCGAAGCTGCCGTGGCATAAGCATTGCCACTACCGCTATTGTCGGCAGATGCACCAATAGTTGTATCGCCTGTAATGATCATATCATGAACCGCATTTGCCGATAATGTAGCACTCGCATTCGCACCGGCTCCGGAGACAGCATTATTATTGGCGGTTGCATCAACATCCACACGTGTCAGATTGATGTCGTCTGCATTGATGTCTACCAAGGCCGTGGCATTTGCCGCACCGTTATAATCATCGTTGTTAGCATACGCATGAACATCGATCGTGTTGCTATAGGTTGCGTCACCACCGGCTAACACGTCTAAGGACGCATTTGTATTGACCGATCCACTCCCTTCAACATCATTTTCAGCAGTAGCATTCACATAGACAGCTCCAGAATCAACCACATCCGAACCAGCACTCAGATTCATCTGGGCTGTTGCATTGGCATTTCCTGATCCAGCATCATTATGAGCATTTGCAACAACGGATGACAGGCCAAAAATGGAAATATCTTCACCGGCAGAAACGTTTTCTTTAGCCGTAGTGGAGACATTGCCAATAGACGCATAATTACTGGCTTCCGCTGTAACCTGATTATCCCAAATCGTAACATCGCTACCTGCATTGATATTGGCAGAGCCAACAGCAACCGCGCTGCCATAGGCAACATTATTATAAGCACTCGTTGCAATGGTGATACTGCTGTCAAACGTGATATCCTCAGAAGCTGAGGCATTTAATTTTGCCGTTGCGCTTGCCGAACCGAAATCGGCATTTGTATGAGCATTGGCACTCACATCCACCGTTCCTGAATCATAGATATCCGATCCAGCATCAAGATTATTGGAAGAAAGCGCGGTTGCATTACCGTAGTATGTCTGGTTATTAACCTCAGATGCCACGTTAGCATCGCCGTTAACCGTAATATCATCGCCTGCACTTGCATCCATTTTAGACACAGCCACAGCATTGCCACTTCCATCAACATTGTTATTGTCACTGGCTTGGATATCATAATTGCTCAAACTAATGTTGCTGCCTGCATCCATATTAGCCGAAGCTATTGCACTACCGGTACCATAGCTGCCATTATGATTGGTATTGGCTGAAATAGTAAGATCACCATCAAACGCCACATCATCACCAGCATTGGCATTTAAATACGCAGTCGCTACGGCATTTCCTGTGTAACCATTAAGTTGCGCACTGGCATGGACATCGACTGAGCCTGAATCATGGATGTTAGAACCAGCATCCAGATTATTCGTAGCAACAGCTGAGGTATTGCCATAAACCGCTGCATTATACGCCGATGCCTCTACAGACGCGTCACCATTGATGGAGATATCGTTTCCAGCATCTATATCCATTTTCGCGCTCGTCATTGCAGAACCACTAAAAGAAGAATTATTGGCACCCGCTGTGACAGAATAATGAGAAAGCGTTGCGCTGCTGCCTGCTTCGATATTCGCCGAAGAAACGGCTCCCGCGTTGCCATACGACCCATTATGAGTGGCATCGGCGGCAACCGTGATTACATTATCAAACGTGATATCATTATTTGCTGTTGCATTTAATTTAGCCGAAGTTGTGACAGATCCATCATAAGAACTATTAGTAACGGTTCCTTCGACATCCACAGTACCAAAATCATAAATAGAGGAACCAGCGTCCAGGTTATTCGATGCGACAGCACTTGCACCACCGTAATAGGCGGTATTATGGGCAACTGCGCTTATATCCGAATCGCCATTGATAGTGATATCATCGCCTGCATTGGCGTTCATTATACCTGTTGCATACGCAGATCCACTACCGCTGGCAGCATTATTAGCATTTGCGTTAAGCATGAAATTAAACAGGTTGATAGTGCTTCCTGCATCAATATTGGCCGAAGCGACAGCCCCTGCATGACCATCTCGTCCTGAATGTGTTCCATAAGCCGAAATCGAAATATCGCCATCAAAGGTCACATCCTCAGCAGCGCTGGCATTCAATGCTGCACTCGCAGAAACGGAACCAGTATCGTTATTATTGGTAGCAGTCGCACTCACATCCACCGTACCCGAATCATGGATATTAGAACCGGCATCAAGGTTGTTAGACGCAACAGCCTCTACATTGCCGTAGGTTGATACATTTGCCGCAAAAGCGGTTACATCCGAGTTACCTGAGATAGTAATGTCAGCACCCGCATCGGCATTCATTTGAGCACTTGCGGTAATATTGCCGCTGCCTGCACTATTATCTTGCGCTCCCGCATCAATCAAATAGTTCAAAAGCGTCATATTGCTGCCAGCTGAGATATTAGCAAAAGCAGACGCGTTGGCAGCCCCGGTACCATGATCGGTAGCTTGCGCGTTGATGACAACGTCTCCATCAACCGTAATATCGTTGGTGGCACTCACATTAAGTGCTGATTGAGCCGTTGCGCCATCCGCAAAATAAACATAATTAACAGCATTGGAGGTCATGTTCACATTAGTAAGATTCACATTATTGCCTGCACTGATATTAACCGTACCGGCGGCTATCGCAGAACCATCACTGCCATCATTGGTTGCCCCTGTTGCCACGGTTAAATCATCAGCAAACAATACATTACGAGAAGCGTTGGCTGAAACTGTTGCATAAGCAAGGCTCATTGATCCATCGTCATTATATGTGCTCGCCGCGACAGAGACCGAACCCGATTGGGCAATATCCCGTCCAGCAGAAAGAGACTGTAAAGCGTTAGCATACGCGCTACCATCAGAAGATTCATTGCTCGCATTGGCATGAATTAACGTTGTGGTAAGCGTAATATCGTTTCCTGCACTGGCGATAAGCCCAGCATGTGCGATTGCATCAGCGCCATTTGAGGAATTATTCTGTGCATCGCCAGTAATAGACACCGCACCCAATGTTATATCATGGGCCGCAGTCAAGGCAGCGCCAGCATTTGCCGAAGCTTTACCATCAGAAGCGCTGTTGTTGGCGTTAGCAGCAATCGTAAGAGCACCGCTAACCGCAATATCATTAGAAGCATTGGCACTTAAATGTGCGTTTGCGACAACATCGCCATCACCACTGTTTGAACTTTGTGCATCAGCGTTTACGCTCACATCGCCTTGGATGTTAATATTTTCATAAGCAAATAAGGTTGTATTAGCCGTCGCATTCGCAAGGTCAACATTTCCACCTGGAACAGTTGTAGCACTGACGGTAAGGCCATTACCCATCGTCAAGGTTCCTAAATCGGTCCAATAAGCACCAGCGGCAATATCTGCCGATGCAAGCGCACTCGCCAAGCCGGTACCACCATTATCAACAACCGAAGTTACCGCAACGCTTTGTTGAAGGTCAACATCATTTGCTGCACTGATATTGAAGGTCGATCTGCCATCGGCATGGTTGCCATTTTGGCTATTAGCGGTTGAAGCAACCACCACGCTATCTTTTACCGTGACCGAACCTTCCGCTGTGCGGCTTTCTTCACCTGCGGTGAGGTCAACATCAGCCAAAGCACGGGCAGAAAGACCGCCATTTGCCGTAGCAGAAATGTTTATTGGGGCATTTGTAGAATCGAGTATTATGTTATTAACCGCCGTCAGACTAGCTTGAGCATCAGCCTCTACAGTAGTAGCCGTCACGTTGGTTGAACTCACACCAGCATTGGCCGACACATTAAAGTTACCACTCAATAGGATATCACCATTCACATTCTGCCAGCCTGCTGCTGCATTTAAATTAGCGTTAGCGACGGCAGAGCCTGCATTTTGAGCCAAATTTTGAGCTGTCGCATCGATATTAATATCATTCGTAACAAACACACCATCAGCTGCGTTCAGATTAACATCCGTATTGGCATTAGCCGTAGTCAGGGTGCTGACACCAGCATCATAGGAAACCGAGGCATCTGAAAGGGCTGTTAATTTTCCTTGAAGGGTCACGCTGCCGAAATACCCAGCAATGATGCGCGTACCGCCTTCAACATCAACATTGGTCTGTGCATTAGCATTACCCGATACAGCATTAGCCAATGACGATACATACGTATCTCCAATCTGTTTTACTTTATCTGGCGCTTTCATTGTGACATCCGAAAGCGCAGTAAAATTGCCATTTGAGCCTGAAGCCAGTAATGGATTGCCGATATCAGAGGTAACATTAATGTTACCGTTAACCGTGATATCCGCTGCTAAACCAACGATGAGAGACTTACCACTTTCAAGCGAAAATTTAGAAGTCGCTGTACCGTTTGCACCATTTACATCACCAGTCGTCTGAACACCGACATTGCCATTAATGGTTATATCCCGATCAGCATCAATATCAACCGATGAAAGCAGGTTAAATACACCAGGACCTGATGTGTTGGTATGGCTTAATGCTACGTTGATATTACCGTTGATGGTAACATCTTTAGCCGAATTGATGACGACCTTAGCATCGGCATTGCCGGCTGAACCAACAGCCTGACCATTCATCATAATGTTTTTAACCGAAATATTTCCCAAGTTCGATGTCGTCAGGAAAATATCGCCTGGATTATATACGCCAACACCACCGGTTTGCAGATTACCAATGTTAATACCATCTGCACGTCCAATAATGGTGATGTTACCTGTTGTGGTAGCGATGGTATCGTTTAAATCGTTAAACGATACACCACCAGCTGGCAAACGAACCCCAGGAATGATCTGTTGTCCCTGGCTTTGCAGGGTAATACTACCTGAACCACCCTGAAGGAGGTTGTCGGCCAAATTTTCTAACGTAATTTGTCTATCCGCGACCAGAGTGACATTGGTTCCAGCTTGAGACAAGGCCTCAATGGTTTGCTCATAGACAGTGCTGACTGTGGCTACGCCCGAACCATTTTTAATGTTGATATTGGTAGGATCAAGTAGGAATGTACCAGCAGCTCCATTGGGTGCAGACGCATTGACTGAACCGGCAAGTATAAAGTCACCACCGCTGACCTCGATAAAACCACCATCACCTTTAGTACTACCACCTTTTGCTTCTAATACAGCGCCAGACGTCAGGTTATTCATGCCATCAGCCTTGGTGATGATCTGACCACCATTGCCATCCACACCACCATTAGCCGTTATTTTAACATCATTTTGGTTGATAGCGCCATTGGAAGCAATCAAAACCTTACCACCGTCGTTGCCTGAACCAAATGAATCAGCATCAATTACACCGTCAAGGTTCACGACACCCGTCACCAGGTCATTTGCTGTTTTAGCACTGATAACAACAGTTCCAGATTGCGCTTTCAACGTACCGGTGTTTTTAACACCCAATCGGCTTGCATTAACTTTCGCTACATCATAGGTAATCAAATTATCACCCCGCAAATCCACGGTAAAATGGCTTGCCGATGCAAGTTCGATATGCCCTAAATTAGCTTGGATATAACCCGTGTTCTCAACATAAGGGGCAGCAAGAACAGCAAACCCACCATTTGAAACCGTAATCGAACCGCGGTTAATGACGTTACCCCCCCGTGTCACTGGCAAAGGTCATTTGACCGGTTGTTTCATCCAGTGATGTGAGTGCTGAGGTGGTAGCAAGCAAGGAACCAACGTTTACCCTGGAATCTTTTCCAAAAACAATACCCGCTTGGTTAATAATGAAAACGCGTCCATTGGCGGTCAAGCTTCCCATCAAAAAGCTTGGAACTCCACCGATGACTTCATTGATTGCTATTGAGCTTGAGTTATTCTGGTTAAAGGTAACTGATTCATCTGTTTGAGTTGAGAAACTGGTCCAATCGATTTTGGCAACTTGCGAACTCTGGTCAATGACCGTGGATTTTCCATCCTGTGTGATCGTGGCGTTACCTGAAACGACCTGCCCTCCTGTTGGAGCAGCCAGTGCCATATTCACGAGGCTCATAGACACGATACCACCCATTAACCACGATGAGCAATAATTAACGACAAATTTTTTGAACTTCCTGATACTCCAACGATGCGACTTATTTGCGGTCTCCGAACGAAGAGTAAGTGATTGATTTGTCATATAAATTAGCCTCTCAATGGGATTGATGGAAATAGACTTTGCGTGTGATACTAGAGCATTTTTTTTCCGCAAACAATCAGTTTCTTAAAATAACTTCACAAGTGGCTAGTATTTATCATAAGATAAGATTTTAATTCTCTGGCCAACGGGCCCATGTGGATATCAAAGTGAGACTTTATGCTTGTAAACGCTATTAATTACAGAGGGATGTTTGCCCTTTATCTAAAAGAAGTGAAACGCTTTCTTAAGGTCTATAACCAAACATTGTTAGCACCCGTCGTTACTTCCCTGCTCTTTTTGGCCGTTTTTTCTCTGGCGCTCGGCCACAATGTCAGTTACGTCAAAGATATCCCCTTTCAGCAATTTGTTGCCCCTGGCCTGATTATGATGGCCATGGTGCAGAATGCTTTTGCCAATTCCAGCTCAACCCTCATTATGGGAAAAGTGATGGGGAATATTATCGACCTGCTCATGCCTCCCTTTAGTTCACTCGAAATTGTGGTTGCTTTAAGTTTGGGTGCGGTAACCCGTGGTTTAATGGTCGGTCTACTCGTTGGTGGCGCCGTTTATTTGTTTATTCCGTTTCAGCTGCACAGCTTTGGGGCACTTCTGTATTATTCGTTCATGGCATCCTTATTACTGGCACTGCTTGGGATGGTCGGCGGTATCATTTCGGAAACATTCGACCAAATGGCCGCCGTGACCAGTTATGTCATTACACCTTTGGCGTTCTTATCGGGAACCTTTTATTCCGTACACCATTTACCTCCCTTTTGGTTCCATGTCAGCCAATATAACCCTTTCTTTTATATGATAGATGGTTTTCGCTATGCGATCACGGGTTATCATGATAGCCCATTAATGAATGGCATGCTGTGCCTGCTGGGATGCTGCGTAGTACTCTGGACAGCCGCACACATCATGATAGCAAAAGGCTATCGGTTGAAGGATTAGTAAAAACATGGTGATAAACGAACAAGGGATTCCTATCAAATTATTTTTAAACCTAGATATTTCCATTGATTTTTCTATGATTTAGCGTTAAAAAAGAGGTATGAATAACCCCCCACAATGGAAGACTGCCTTGATTACTCCCGTACTCCCTGTTTATAAGCGCTCCACGATTACTTTTGACCATGGTAAAGGTCCTTATCTTTACGCAGAAGATGGGAAGCGCTACCTTGATTTTGCGGCAGGTATTGCTGTGAATTCGCTTGGGCATGTGCATCCACATGTAAACAAGGCGCTCAAAGACCAGGCCGATAAAATCTGGCATATTTCGAATGTCTACGCGAATAGCGGCATGGAGAAATTGGCACAACGTGTAGTTGAAAACACCTTTGCAGATTCAGTTTTCTTTTGCAACTCTGGTACTGAAGCCATCGAGTGTGGCATTAAAATGGTACGTAAATATTTTGACCATATTGGCCAACCCGATAGGTACCGGATCATTACCTTTTCAAACGCCTTCCACGGCAGAACGATCGCTGCCATCTCAGCCGCCGCAAAAGAATCACTGACAAAAGGGTATGAGCCTCTTCTTGAAGGGTTTGATAATGTTCCCTTTAATGACCTTGAGGCCGTTAAAGCTGCCATCACCCCACAAACCGCAGCTGTTTTACTGGAGCCCATACAAGGTGAAGGCGGCATTTCGGTTGCGAATCCCGCTTTTATCCAAGGAGTTAAGCAATTATGCCAGGAACATGGCTTGTTATTGTTCCTTGATGAAGTGCAATGTGGCGTAGGTCGTACCGGCAAATTATACGCGTATGATTATCTGGGAGTAACACCGGATATCGTTGCATCTGCAAAAGGTATTGGTAATGGTTTTCCTCTGGGAATGTGCCTTGCAAATGAAAAAGTAGGACAAGCCATGACCCAGGGTTCACACGGCACTACCTATGGTGGTAATCCGTTGGCAATGGCCGTAGGCAATGCAGTCCTGGATGTGATTTTAGAAAAAGGTTTCTTAGACCATGTCCAGCACGTTGGACAATATCTCCACCAAAAACTAGAAGGCTTAGTCAAGCAATTCCCAGAAACCATCAAAGAAGTACGGGGAGTTGGCCTGATTTTAGGACTAAAAGTAGAGCCAGAATGCAGGGAGTTTGCAGAAATACTGCGCCGTGCCGGATTATTAACTGTTCCCGCAGGGGATAATGTTATCCGTATCTTACCGCCACTTATTATTGACGAAAGTCATTGTGATGAAGCGGTGGCTATTTTGGCGAGTGTTTGCACGTCATAGAGTTTTTGCTGTCTTCGTCAATGGGATGCCCGAAACGAGGTTTTAGAGAATTATATTGGCTGTTCCCGCACACGCCTTTATCTTCAGACCTTTTTTTTAGTACTTCCATCCTTTTTTACTATAGACATCTGTGCCTGGTTCATACGCAGCAAATCATGGAATTGCGCTGGTCGCGCAATCAGTGTTGTGCTGGATCTCCAACCTTCTAACGCAGCACTCGCCTTCGGCTCATACTACTTTAGAAGGTTGAAGATGACGGAGTGTGTGGGAATCACAGTATTTACGCTACATGGTCTAAAGATGACGACGGAGTGTGTAGAGCGTCATTCTCACCCTTTTTAAGCAGTATGAGCCGTAGGCGAGTGCTGCTTAAAAAGGGTGGGAATCCAGCACAATACTGATTGCGCGACCAGCGCAATTCCTTCACTTCGGTGCCTGAATCACAGTAATTACGCTACATGGTCTGAAGATGACGGAGTGTGTAGAGCGTCATTCTCACCCTTTTTAAGCAGTATGAGCCGTAGGCGAGTGCTGCTTAAAAAGGGTGGGAATCCAGCACAATACTGATTGCGCGACCAGCGCAATTCCTTCACTTCGGTGCCTGAATCACAGTATTTACGCTACATGGTCTAAAGATGACGACGGAGTGTGTAGAGCGTCATTCTCACCCTTTTTAAGCAGTATGAGCCGTAGGCGAGTGCTGCTTAAAAAGGGTGGGAATCCAGCACAATACTGATTGCGCGACCAGCGCAATTCCTTCACTTCGGTGCCTGAATCACAGTATTTACGCTATATGGTCTAAAGATGACGACGGAGTGTGTAGGGCGTCATTCTCACCCTTTTTAAGCAGTATGAGCCGTAGGCGAGTGCTGCTTAAAAAGGGTGGGAATCCAGCGCAATACTGATTGCGCGACCAGCGCAATTCCTTCACTTCGGTGCCTGAATCACAGTAATGTGGAATAAAGCAGTACTCGCCTTCAGCTCATACTACTTTAGAAGGTTGACGATGACGGAGTTTTTTGGGAAGGAGGCAATATAATGTTTGATTGAGCGAGCGTCACCCTTGGTGTTGCTCTGTACCTGAATTGACTGAATTCTTCATATTTTCTTCCAGCCATTGTAGGACATCTGTATTCAGCCATTCTTTCAATCTATTATAAACTCCCAGATGGTACGCCTTAATCCATCGCTGCTCATGAATCGTTAATAATGATTTTTCAATCAGCCGGCTATCGTAAGGAACCTGGGTTAGTGTTTCAAATCCAAAATATTTAGGTCCGTTCTCATGGTTTAAATCAGAACGCGGAACCACCACGATTAAATTTTCTATACGGATACCATATTCGTCTTGGAGATAAAATCCAGGCTCATTGGATACCACCATTCCCGGCTGTAAAGGCACATTATTCAGTGCCTTACTGATACGCTGCGGTCCTTCATGGACACTTAAATAGCACCCGACTCCATGCCCAGTACCATGATCATAATCAAGGCCTTCTTTCCATAGAAACTGGCGCGCCAGAATATCCAATTGATGACCGCTTGTGCCTTCTGGGAAAACGGCACTGGATAGAGCAATATGGCCTTTGAGCACCAGGGTGTAATGCCGGCGCATCGCCTCTGTGGGGGTGCCTATAGCAATCGTACGGGTAATATCGGTAGTGCCATCCCAATATTGTCCACCAGAATCGATAAGGTAAAGACCATTTCCCTGAATCGGTTTATTTGTTTTTTCGCTAACACGATAATGGACAATAGCACCGTTACCGGCAAAACCGGAGATCGATTCAAAACTTACATCTAAAAAATTGGTTTGCTTTGCCCTTAATTGAAATAAATAATCCGCTGCAGATATTTCTGAAAGAGGCTGTTTTTGAGCAAGCTGTTGATCGACCCAACATAAAAATTGAGTAACAGCCACACCGTCACGAACATGGCTGCTTTGCATCCCTTCTATTTCAACGGTATTTTTACAAGCCTTAGGCAAAACACAGGGATCTGTGATGTTGATAGTCTGAATATGGTGCTTTTTAAATTGGGAAGGAAACCATACGGCAGCATTGGCACTATCAAGACCAATATGTGGGTAGACTTTAGATAAGCCTGAAATAACCTGTTCTAACTGCCGGGAAGGTATAATAGTCACCCCAGGTCCTAGATGAGTAAATACCTCTTCACTCATGCGGTCGGCATCGACAAATAACATCACCTGCCCCTGGCTATCGATTAAGGCATAAGCAAGCACTAAGGGGGTGCATGGAACATCATGGGCACGAATATTCAGTAACCAGCAAATACTTTCTGGAGAGGTCAGCATGAAAGCATCAACACGGTTTTTCTGGAGCATTAAAGCTACGAGTTGCCGTTTAAAGTCGCTGGTTTCACCGGCATATTTATCTGGGTAAGGAACAACCAGAGT
Organism: Alphaproteobacteria bacterium; assembly: GCA_016722515.1. Lineage (NCBI taxonomy): Bacteria > Pseudomonadati > Pseudomonadota > Alphaproteobacteria > Alphaproteobacteria bacterium. The sequence continues at coordinate 312,354 of JADKJE010000003.1, read as the reverse complement.
TGCGGGAGGCTGAGGGCGATCCTCCCAAATAATATCAATCATATTGTAGCTAACAGGTTCCAGCTGGATACCTTCCTGCACGTAAGGCTTAAGCTGGTTTTCAGTATGCAGCCAGGGATCAAAACCAATTTTCATGTCATTCGTGATAGCACGCTTCAGCCATTGGGCTGGCTTGTCGTTTACGATATTAAAATGGATATAATCTTTTTCAGAAACCTGCTCTTTTGCCTGCAACGTATACCGGCCATCCGTAAAAAAAGCGGCCTGATGTTTTAGGATAATAGCCAATCCCATAGAACCGCTAAAACCAGTTATCCATTCAAGCCTTTTGGCACATGCAGGTGTATACTCACCTTGAAACGCATCATGCGAAGGTACAATAAACCCTTCCAGGTTTTGCTGATTAAGTTGCTCTCGCAAACGGTGAAGACGTTGATGATAGATTGTTCCCATACATTTTAATGATAAGTGAGATTTTTGGTTGGTGCAAGGACGTTATGCCTTTCTTTTGTCCCCTCCTCCTCAAAGAGCCATAGTGACAACGTCTAAGGCAATCTCATAAGTAGCCGTGCTTACTACAGCGTATTACTTAACCTGCAGTAATCCTCAACGCTTAAATTTTCTGCCCGCAGCGTTCCATCAATTCCGGCAGCCTCCAACCAAGCATCGACATTGGCTGAAATTTGTTTAAGCCCGGCTTTAACCATTTTACGGCGTTGGCTAAAGGCCGCTTTGACTACCTTCTCTAAAATAGCCTGATCTACCGCAATAGGTGACGAACGAGGATTTAAGACTAAAATCGACGACATCACCTTAGGCGGTGGAACAAAATTACTGGGATTGACATCAAAGGCAATATAGCATTCGCAGCGCCATTGCGCCAAAACCGAAAGCCTGCCGTAATGTTTGGTGTGAGGTTTGGCAATAAGGCGCTGAGCAACTTCCTTTTGAACCATCAACACCATCGTAGAAATGTTATCTGCGATACCAATCCATTTGGCAATCAACTGGGTTGAGATATTATAAGGCAAATTGGCCACCAGTGCAAAAGGCCGTGCCTTCCCCTCAGTGAGGGCCATTTCATCCGCCACCATTGCATCGCCATGCACAATCTCTAATGGCTCACCCACAATTTCTTTAATTTCCTGTAGCGCTTCAATACAGCGATGATCCTGTTCAATCACAATCAAATGCTTAGCCCCACCAGCAAGTAATGCGCGTGTAAGTCCGCCAGGGCCAGGGCCTATTTCCATCACCGTTATCGTCGATAGATCACCCGCCACTCGTACGATGCGATCGAGGATGTTGAAATCAAATAGAAAATGTTGGCCTAATCCTTTTTCAGGCCAAATCTGATATTTTGTTACGATCTCTCTTAGTGGTGGCAACGAGGCTAAGGATGTCACTAGCAGCCCTACTCTTTAATTTCGATATAGGTCTTACGACGTAAATCGCGCAAATAATGTTTGGCCTTTAATTCAATTTTTTTAAACTGGACCATCTGCCGGATTTTTTCACGCTCAGGTAGTACCTTTTCAGGAAGGCTGCGCTCACAAACCGTAACCACATGCAGGCCAACCGATGTTGTGACAATGTCACCCACTTTACCTACCGGCTGCTCTTCAACCACCGAACGTAATTCAGGATGGATATCATTCAGGCCAATGGTCATGGTATCAACATGTAAACCGTCTATACTGGATTGATCGATTTTTTCATAATTTTCGCACCCCTTCAGTGTTTCCCTCAATTGTCCCAACTGCTCTTTCAGTTGCGGGATTTTGCTCTTATCTTCAGGAATCGGCACAAATAATTGTTTCATGGTGAGCTGGGCATTATCTCCATGCACATTAACGACCTCTTTAGTGCCGTCGAGTTTTACAATAAGGTAGCCATCGGGCGTACGAATGGGATCGGATACTTCACCCTCTTTCAGTTTATGAATTGCACCAACCAGTATTTCATCTAATTGGCTTTCCTGTACCCAGGCTATTTCATCTTCTTTATGTTCAAGTGCGGTTGGCGAAAATTGTCTGGCCATTGCCTGGAAAGACTTACCATCCCTGATTTCCTTGACGATATTGCTGGCAAGCTCTGATATCTTGGTACTGTTCGTTTTATCATCAATGGGCAATAAAATTTGTTCGATACCGACCATCCGTTCACTTTTGCTTAACGTCATTTGTTCCATGACTTCATCTACTTCTGCATCACTAACACGAACTTTAGGCGAAATCGTCTTGCGGACTACTTTTCCCCATAAAATCTCCCCGCGGATTTTATCTTCCAATGTGCTGACTGGAATACCATTATCTTCAAACATCCGTTTAAATGCTTCCGTAGATTGGTGGTTTTGTGCGGAAAGCACCTCAATACCTTTTTCTACTTCGGCATTATCGATGATTATTTTTAAACGTTTGGCTTCCTGCATGTATAATCGTTCATTAATAAGCCCCTGCATAATTTGCGGTAATAAACGCTGTTGCGATTCACGGTCCTGCCCCATGCCAGTAGCGACAACGGCCAATCCCAATCTGTTTTTGACATCCAAGGTTGTAATGATATCATCGCCCACCACAGCCATCACAGCCACTTGTCCAACCAGTGGAGCCGCATTAATCGATTCCTTAGGTAATTCAAGTGATGAGCTGACGCCTTCTTGAACTAACAAATTAGCCAGCGCCGATAATGAATAGGAACAGGTCATGGCTATTAATGCTCCCGAAAATAAAACAGATGTCTTACGAACCACCATAACTTACTCCAAATTCTTCAATGAAATTTTAAATATAATCGAGGTCGAAGGCTCAACGTCACGATCGCGGGTGTATTCTTTATCTAAACGTATAATCATATTGCTGCAAGGGCCTTTATACATAAAACCGGCACTGGTTGAAATCAGTCCGCTTTCTCCAGTCAGATCAAGCCTGCTTTCCGCTATAAAATTCCAATATTTATTAAGCGCTACCTCAAGCATGTCAGAAACCTCATCACGCGTTGTACCGGTAATAAAATCACGCTGCAAATAAAGATATTGCATGTCGAGTTTAACAGGATCTAGATTCAAACCAAGGCCTATTTCATTCCGCTCAAAAGACAAATCATCATGATTCAAACGGAAACGATAGGAAATATCCATCAACTCCTTGGTTGAGAAAGACATTTGTCCAACATAATCCGAATGCGTATCGCCCAGACCGCCGGAAGGGTCAAGGTAATGATCTTCACGCAAACGATAATTCTGTCCCAGCAACATCCCAAGCTCACTACCGCCATAGCTGTGGATTGTACTTCTTATCCCCACATTCGCCCTGGGCCCTGTTTCTACGCGGTCCAAACCAGTATAATGCTGTACGCTGAATAAATTCAGGTCTGACAATTCATAATCCAAACTATCTTCGTTGGATATTTTTTTAGAATTACCTCCGTAGGGGCTAAGGATCATCTGCGCAATAGGTTCAATATAAACACGGCTACTTTCATTATGGCGTACCAGTGGATACGTCCATGTGGCCTCCATTTCCGGCACTACGCGTCCGGCAAATCCATCTAAATTAGGGTTACGCACAGCACGTGGTTCGGTTAAATCGCTTTCATAATACCCGTCTCCGCGGATTGAGGTATCAAGCACGATCTTCTGACCTCCCGATGAAATATAAGGTTGATTATACCCACCTTTAATCGAAATACGGTTGCTGCGTACACCTTCTAAACGCATAAGGGACATGGTATTGGCATCCATGTAAAAACGCGAACCTTTAGAAACGGTATCGCTCTCACGGTGAATATCAATCAACGGCAACACATTGGCAGCCTGTTTAGGATCATCCGTTGCATTAAGCCCCTGGAACGACAGTAACTTAACGGACGTAATATCCCTATCCTCCAGTTTATCGGTATAGAGCTCACTTTTAAGATCATCTTCATTACCCAGATGATAGCGCTTTAAGTAGGTATCATCACTTGAACGTTTGAAGTCAAACCCCCATCGCCACCGGTCTTCCATGGCAAACATTCCCTTTCCTTCCAAATGTCCACGTGACTCACGATCATCCAATTTTACACCATTTACATCCGTTTTATAGGGGTGAGTGTAGCTTCCCTGTAATTCATAATAACCATTATCCGTTAAGTTCCTGAATTCACCGGTTAGCACTGGCCCTTCTTTGCTGGTAGTGATTGGAGCAATAATAGCATCCATATCAGGGCGAATCGACCAAAAATAAGGAACTTTAACCGTTGAACCCAACAATGAATTAAGGCGTACTTCTGGAATCAGGAAACCACTCTTATTCGGCGAATTAGGTAAGGCATGAGAAAAATAGGGCGTATAAAAGGTTGGAATTCCAAACACTTCAAAACGCGCATCATGATAAATAACCCGTTGTTCTTCTTCATCTATCTTCACTTTTTCGGCACGAAACTGCCATTGAGGAGATTGATTTAAACTCGTGTTACATACCGGACACGGCGAATAAACAGCCTTTTCTAATTTAATATTTTTAGCATCTTGCCGTGTTGCTTGTTTGGCAACTAGGAGCGAATTATCTGCAAAACGGGCTTTAAATTGTTGAATAACACCCGTTTTAAATTCATCTTCCAGTTCTAGTTCATTTGAAAAATAAACATCTCCATTAGGTTCCATCAAGCTAACATCGCCCATTGCATAGACTTTATTGACTTTTTGATCATAAACGATGCGTTTTGCTAATAATATCCGTGGCCCTTGAATGACTTCTACCTTGCCATTGGCATATACCATTTGCTGTTCACGATCATACTGAACCTGGTCTGCAATCACATAGGCCGGTGCATTTTTATCGAAAGCAACCGCCTCCATATGCGAACTTTTTTTCGGCTTAGTCGCTCCACTCGCCGACGTTGAAGCATGGGTGTTCGCATGCGCACGCGCGGGCATAGCACCTACCGCAATGAGGAAGGTCAAGCAAAATAGTGTGTTATGGATTTGAATTCCCTTTCTAGGCATCAGCCATCTTCCAAATGCAAAATCATAAAGATTCCAAGAATTCCCGTAATAGCCACTGGAGTCCAAGCGGCCACGATTGGAAGGATCACGCCTGATCCACCTAACGCACCCACTACATCCGACAAAAAATGGATGAGGAATCCCAATAAAATACCGGTTGAAAATAAAATTGCAACCCCCCGTTTTCTAGGAGGATTAAAGGAAAATGCCGCTCCAATATACACAAGGGCACACAGGAAAAAGGGCCGAGAAAGAAGCGAATGCCAATGTACCAAGTGTCGCAACGCCGAAAAACCGGCATCCTTAAGGGTCTGGATAAATCCTTCTAGCTCCCAAAAAGTAATCGTATCCGGAGAGGCAAAACTATCCTGAATATGTGCAAATTTAACGGTGGTGGGAACTTCAAATGTATCATAGCGCTGAGCTGGTATTCCAGGAGATGTAATCAGTACATTTCGTAGTACCCATCTATTGGGTATGAGCGTTGCCATTTTAGCATCATAGCGTTTGATAAAATCATGCTGGTTATTAAACCTAAACAGCGTAATGTCGTAGAGCGCCTTTTTTTCCTGTGAGATACGTAATGCGTAGATCACCGTCTTTCCTTCCGCACCAGGAACAACCTCCTGCAGCCATAACCCCGAAGAAGAGACCGTAAATTCACTGGTTTTCCCTTTCAGATATTTACCTTCAAAACGCTCGTAACGTTTTAACATAATGGCTGAAAGAGGATTCAGCATGGTAACCATCGCCACCCCCATTAAAGCTGCCGTCAGTGCCGATGGCATCAAAAACTGCCAGGCCGAAAAACCCGCAGATCTCATCACGATCAATTCGGAGTTACGGGTAAGGCGTGAATAAGCCATCATGCTGCCTAGCAATATTGTGTAGGGAATCACCAACTGCACTTCATTTGGAAACTTCATCAACAACATGTCGATCACAATTCTCAGCGGTACATCCTTATCGGAGGTTCGTCCCAGCAGATCAACCACGTCAAAAATCATGATAATAGCAATCAACAACCCCAAAATAACGCCAACACATGTCAAAAACTGTTTACAGATATACAGCGAAAGGGTCACCGGTATTTTCATGGGGTTACCTCTGTCTTGTCTTTCTTATCGGTCAATAATGCAAGCCTATTACCATTACCGTGTTTTTGAGTCAGAGTCCGTTCCTTTAAAAGCAACCATAGGAAAACAGCAATCAACCCTATAAAATAAAGATAGGCAGGAATGGCCATCCATACAAAATGCCCGCAAAGATTAATAACCCCCATGCCTGCGGCCACAATTATAACAACGCATATCGACGCTTCCACCAGGCGCTTCCAATTGCCGCGACGATTAAATTCGCCACGGGTTAAGTAATAAAAGCCAGCCAAAGGCAGTATGAGCGAATAAAGCGGCCAGGTTAAACGTTGATGCCCCTCTGCATAAAAATTAGGCCGGTATTTGGGGGCGACATCTTTAGGCCAGAATAATTCGTTGAGGAAACGCTCTTTGGATCTGCGTCCCCGTCCACTATCGTGTTTTTCCATATAAACACGCAAATTGACGGTATAATGATCAAAATAAAGTAAGGATAATCTTCCTTTTTCCAGATTAATATCTTGACGGTTGCCATGGATCAGCTCAAAATGCGGGCCTTGCGCCGTCTGATAAAGCATACCTTCTTTTGCCATCATCGTTACCGGTTTCCCAGGAATCCGGTTATCATGCACCAAGATACCTTTTAACTTGTCGTTATTGCGCTCATCAATATAGACGGTTAAACCGTTGATAGGCGTATTGAAGACCCCCTCTTCCAGCAAAACCGAGGCATAATTATCTTTGATATAATATTGCAGATCTTTAAATTCGCGGTAGGATAGCGGCAAAAGATAAAGTGAAAATGCGTAACCAAGTAATGTAACCACTCCGGCTACCAACAAGACAGGCTTAAGTAAGGCAGCACTACTCAAACCAGCGCTCTGCATCACCACCAATTCGCTATCCATAATTAATTTATAAAAAACGAAAATCACCGAGCAAAAAAGCGCTACTGGCAGGATTACCATCAACAGCGATGGTAACAATAAGCCAGTCATATAGAAAAAAGTCGCCAGGGACACTCCGTGGTTCACAATCATATCCACATAGCGCGAACTCTGCGTTAACCATACAATGCCGGTTAAGGTCAGGGTTATGATCGTCATCGGGACGGCCAAGCTCGAGCAAATATATTTAGCGTACTGCTTCATGGGCATAAATTAACAAGTAACCCAATGGTTATACTGCCTATTGTACGGGGGTGCAAGGGCTCTTTTGACGTCAACCAAAGGCTCGTCGATTTTGATCATGGTTAAACCACACAAATTTCACTTTTAATTTTGTATAATTTTCACATTGATTCTATTTTTTTATATAGTTGCATTTAAATACATTTTTACTTGATTAATTGAGGATTTATCCTTACAATCCACCCCGTAGAAGGGCTCCCAACGCAGGAAACCATTACATTATTACAGTTTTATCAATGACAATGAGCGTTGCGTCAGAAGTGTTGTGCTGGTTTTTTTGCTTTTTTGACGGCCTTTGCCCTGCAATTGCCGTTACATCAACGCGAAGAGAATAGAGTTTGCGGATTGAAACTCCTTTGCAAACCCTATCTTTGGTTTTAAGATAAAGGTGTAAACCACCTCATCTATAATCAAACATCAGCACAATGCTTGTGGCGCAGCATGCGGTGGGTTATTATTACGGCTTGCAGCGTGTGATCCGATGGCTCAGGAAATCTTTATCACACCGCAGCCGCAGCATAGGCATTAAAACGCCCTCAATGCTGCTATCTTCCGCTTTTCAGCAATGTGAGCCCAAGGCGAGTTTTGTTAAACTATTTTGAACACCATGCTTTACAAGGAGATAAGGCAGCAGAAACGCCTGGGGCGCAGGACTGCTCCGTGGATGCCACTTCACCTTACTATTTAGGCTCTTATAAGAAATAAGCGGGTAATATCCTGGCTGATAAAAATTATAGGTTTAAAATAGTGGTAAGACTGCATTATAAGTACAATACCAATCGTTAGTACCCCATAAGAAATCCAATTTTTACCTAAATTTCCGTTTAGGCTGCGTTATCCCAGGTTTCTGTATTACTACAATTACTTCTAACTTGGTGACATCGTGACCACGGCAACCTAAGTCAACGTGAGTTTCTTTAGGCATTACACCAGTTAACCTTACTATTTGAGTTAAAGGCCCTACTATCAAGAGCCTATGGCCGTGGAATGCTCTTGCACAGCTTTTCAATTATTTAAATTATAATTCAATTACTTGATAATCGCTGCCAAAGGTGGAACCATTTGCATTTTCAAGCAATTGCCCTGTTGACCCGCCAGGAAGCCAAAGCACGCGCCGAAGCCTTAGGGGCTAAGGTGGCCAGCAGCGTGTCCGCCAAAACCGACTTTGTGGTAGCGGGGTATGAGGCAGGGTCGAAACTCACCAAAGCTGAGGAGTTGGGTGTCAAGGTGCTTAGTGAAGATGACTGGGTTAAGCTGATGAATCAAATATAATATCGCTAGTCGCAAAATTCCTAATAGTCATGAACCAAATTCTAATTTCTGTATATGCTACTATTCTTTCCTTTTAAGTTCTTAACATGATCACCTTCACCTTTTGGCTTGTCCTTCGCGTCACTTTTATCATCTGATTTGCTCTGCTTTAATTGATTGGAAAGTTTTTTTGGATCAATTTCAAGATCCTTACAGCATTGGCGAAAACCAATTTTAGGTTTTTGAGCTCTGATTTGCTTAATCATAATCAAATAGGTTTTAGCAATAGACGATTTTTGTTCATCACTGATATTAAGATTACTCATATCCTTGTTGGCGCTACGGATCGCATAATGTAAGGCAGTTCCTTCTTCCTTACTTTGAGCATTAATATCATCTCCTCTGGCAATCATTGCTGTCACGGCTCTGTGGTTGCCCGAATATGCAGCTTTATGCAAATCTGTAAAACCTCGCTCATTAGCAAAGGCTTTAAATTTGTCATTCCCATCCACGACTTTTTCAAACCGCGCTAACTCATTAAAGTTAGTATTATGTTGAGCCACGGCTTTGAGTAACTTTTTTTCGTTGACATGAACTTGACCTATATTGCGAGAACTTTCTTTCATGTTATTTTTAAAAATCTCTTTAAGGTCTTCCTCATAATTTTCCTTTTCGTTATCCGACATAGTTGGATAATGCTGAACCATATTTGATGCAATAGCATTAATTACCCGATTCATGCGGTCACCTTTAAGAGATGGATTTATATTTTGAGGGCTCGCTAATACTTCACGAGCCGCGTCGTAATAAGTATTTTCAATAAAAGATTCCAATGTTTGCATTTTTAGTGGCTTACGTAATTCACTTTCTTTTTTGTAAGGTGTTTTTGAATCTTCATCTCGTATATCTTCAATCTGGAAAGAAGCAGCTTCCTTATTATCAAGTGAATAGCTTCCTTTTACTATTACTACTTCACCTGAAAATCCTGCTCTTTTTTTAGGTTTTAAAGATTTACCAACCTCAATTACCTCTTCATCACCTTTAATTGCTTCATTGTCATTTTTAATTAATTTATCATCACCATTAATTACTTTTTCCATTTCTTTAGTTGTTTCTTCGAATTCTTGATTTTTAAGTTGTTCATTGAGAGGTTCAACGTGTTGGATTCGATCCGCTCTGTGATACTTTTGTACACCTTCTATTTCTTGTTGACTGTTATGAATAGCATCGTATTCTCTACCAAGTAACATAACATCGAGCAGTTTCCGTTCACGTTCAGTAATTTCATTATCGGGTTTTAAATCAATTTTAGCAGCTTTTTCCTCCAATTCCTTACGTTGTTCAAGGGTTATTGTACTAAAACTTTTCTCGCGAAGATATTGTTCAGGATAGAGATAAGAATGGATTTCTTTTTGCGCTTTAGTACGTTTTTCGGATAAATCGTCATAGGCCCTGGCATCTTTAACTCCAAAATACGACACGGATTCGTTAATGAATTCTCCTGGTTCCTTTTCATATGCCACAAGTGGTTCAGGCCCAATTCGTGACATAAAATCGTTTAATTCTCCAGGCTGAAGTATGCGTTTTTCTGGTAGAAGAGTATCGGGTTCGTTAGCAAAGCTCTGAAGTGATATCTTAACTTTATCGAATTGTTTCTTATTTAGAATAACGGAAGAGAATGCTTCGTTTATAAGTTGGCCCCATTGTTCATCGGATAAACCTTGTTTATCTCCTAAAAGTACATCCTTCAGGCTTTCCTTGGTATTATAGCGAAATACCTGCAACTGGTGCGATTGGGTTTTAGGATCGTTTTCCTTCGTTTCGTAATGTTGATAAATAGCTCTTCTATCTCTAAGAGGCATTGATTGAATCCGGCTACTAAGTTCATTTATTGCTTGCTGCTGCCGTTCAGAAATTTTTTCTTCACCATTAGAGAGGCGTACATCCAGTTTGTTATAATTATCCACCACCATTTCTAAAGCATCCTCATGACGCCCTTCTCTGGCGGCTTCATGTAAATCACTCTTGAACTTCTGCTCTTGTGCCTGTTCCTCCAATTGAACCCGTCTTTCATCAATCAGGGGCTTAAGTTGATTATCATAATTTTTAGCGAGTTCTCCTTTTGCATTGATGATTATGTCACGCACATTTTCAACGGTTATATCATTTTGCCGACTATTAATATCATTTAATAAAGCTGTGTATGGTTGCTTGCCATCTTCATCATCTACAGTTTTTCTGGTATCTATAATACCTATTCGCACTGCGCCAAGAAGCTGATTTTTAGTAAGTCCTTCTAGATTGTGCGTTATTTCCTCACGGGATTCTGCGTCAGGTATAGGCGATTGAGGAACAGGTTCTTCTAGAGAAAGCGAAGCATTACCTTCAGTAGGACTAGCATTTTCTTCTTTGAGTGATACTGCTCTAGAGGTGAACGGAATATGAAAACGCCCAAATAAAGTAGCCATTTTGTATACCTTTAATATATTTAATATATATTATAACATATAATTACTAATATTCCATATAATATTAAGAGGGACTAATTATACGCTTTAAATATTATTATATATTAAAATAAATAAAACATCAACATTAAATGATTTAATTAAATTATATATCATTAATGCATCATTAACATTAGCAGGCAATAGTTAGTATCAATCTCAAGCGCTATCGCGAACTTTTGCTATATATAATAAAAATTCCGTATTACCATCTCCGCCCAAAATAGGGCTTGGGGTTATCCCTTTGACTTCCCAGCCTTTTTGGCTTGAAAACCATGAAGATGCCTCCTCACATGCACGTGTGTGAAGGGCTGGATCCGTCACAATTCCCTCACCTATAAGCTCCCTTGGGAGTTGAAATTGGGGCTTTATGAGTACAAGCCCCCTGCCTGAAGGCCGTACCAATTCCAATGGCCTTGGAAGCGCATTCTGTAGCCTGATAAAACTTACATCACAGACTAATATATCAATGGGGTCCGGTATTAATTCCCTGCTCACATCCCTGGCATGGGTACGCTCCAGTACCACCACCCGTGGATCCTGACGAAGTCGATAATCAAGCTCCCCATAGCCAACATCCACAGCATACACTTTTGTAGCACCTCGCCTCAATAAGACATCGGTAAAGCCTCCGGTACTGGATCCCACATCCAGTGCAATGGTACCAGCAGGATCAATCGCAAAATGATCCAGGCCATGAGCAATTTTTAAACCACCGCGGGAAACATAGGGATGGTCTCTACGCGATTTAATGGTGATATCGGCCTCCACGGAAACCATCTCACCCGGCTTATCCGTTTTTTGCGTTCCCACCAAAACCTGTCCCGACATAATAAGCGCCTGGGCCTGCTTAGTATCATTCGCCAACGCTCGCTCTACAAGAAGTTGATCCAAACGTTTTTTATGTTTCATGTTTCATCTTTTATATTTCATCTTTTGTGATTTATCTTTTACATTCAATTTAACGATTAACAGGCTGACATATAACGCAGAAAAATGAAGATCTCCCACCAATAACTTCTTTTTCAATAATATGGTTACATTGTTGGCATGGTTCCTTATCACGGCCATAAACTAAAAATTGATGCTGAAAATATCCCGACTCTCCACTCACCTGGGAATAATCTTTTAAGGTTGAACCACCCGCATCAATGGCGCGTACCAACACTTGCTTGATACACGCTACTAACGCTTCACATTCGTCTTTGGTGAGCGACGAACACGGTCGCAACGGATGAATTCCTGCTTGATATAAACTTTCTGATGCATAAATATTACCAACACCCACGACCACCTGATTATCCATCAACGCCAATTTAATAGCT